>CAZKQY010000580.1:0-2520 GCA_964555005.1 uncultured Syntrophotalea sp.
TCTTGCCACAAGTCACGCACGGAGCAAAGCGAAAAATACGGTAATATTCAATTATTTCGAGATGTTACATCGTTTGCAGGTTTTTGCAAACCCATCAAGCCTTGGTTCAATAAAGATGTGCAGTTCCTGCGGGACAAGGGGTGAAAGGAACAGGTCATGAAGCAAACCATTATTGACAGCAGCGGTCGATTGGCTCTGCCCTTTTATGCAGCGAAGGAACTTGGTGGTCGTCCCTTGGAGCTTGCCTCTCATAGCCCCGGTCATCTACTGGTAATTGATTTCGAAAAAAAGGTGCAACTGGCCGGCCGACTGGGCGATATCGCCATGGTCGATTTGATGTCCTTTTTTAATATGTTTCGCAAAACCGGCGTTCTGTGTCTGGAGTTGAAGGGTGGTCGTAAGGAGATCTATTTCAAGCTGGGAGAGATTGTTTATGCTACCAGCACCTTTGCCGAAGAGCATCTTCGTGAAATCCTTTATGATCAGGGGAAGCTTGATCGGAATGCTCTGCACAAGGCCCGACAGTTGGCGGGCAGTCAGGCTCAGATTGGCAAGTGTCTGGTGGAAAAAAAGATTATTACCGCTAAGGATCTCTGGCTCGCTAGTCGCTATCAGGTCGAGGTAAGCATTTACAACCTCTTTTTGGCCACTGAAGGCAGTTTTTATTACGAAGAAAAGGAAGCCGAAGAGGATCAGGCCGTACGGCTTTCTACGAGTACTCAGAACCTTATTATGGAGGGATTGCGGCGAATCGACGAGCGAGCCCTGTTTATGCGCCAGATTCGCTCACTAGAAACAATACCCATGCCCACGGACAAAGAGGTTGCAAATCTCAATGAGCAGGAACAGGTTATTCTTGATGTTATTGGGCAAGGTCGACTCAATGTTAAGTCGGTGCTTCGGCGTAGTGGCATAGCAGAACTCGATGGTTTGCGTTTGTTGCACCAGTTGGTGGGCAAAGGTCTGGTGCGTATTGAGGATGCTCCGTGTTTTACCGTTGGTGGTGACATTGGCGAGATGTTGAAGATTTTCAATGGTGTGCTGGTTTTGCTCTATCGCCGCATTGCCGAGAATAACCCTCGATTCAACGATGAATTACGTAATTTTCTGCGGGCTGTTCCTTCTCCTTTCTCTTACGTATTTCGCGATGTTGTACTTCTTGATGACGGCTCCGTGGACGAGGGGCGAATTTTGGCGAATCTGGCCGGCCTCGAAGAACGGGATAAGAAGAAGCTCCTCGCTGAAGCCTTGAGTGAGCTGGTCTACATGGAATGCTATGCGGCCCGTCGTGATCTTGGCAACGTCGCATCCGCCGAATTGCTGCAACGGGTGCAGGAGATACCCCGTCGGATTAAGAATATTCTGGAGAGAAAATCATGATTAAGGCCGCACGACAACGGCTCATTTTCGCCTTGGACGTTGATTCTTGTGACGCCGCGGAGCGCTGGGTGGAACAGTTGCATGACAAGGTTGGTCTGTTTAAGGTAGGTAAACAACTATTTACCCGTTGTGGCCCCGATATCGTGCGACGTATTCAGCAGCGAGGCGGACAGGTGTTTCTCGACCTGAAATACCACGATATCCCCAACACGGTGGCTCGGGCGACCGTCGAGGCCTGTCGCCTGGGGGTGAAAATGGTCAACGTGCACGCCCTTGGCGGGCCGACCATGATGCGCGAAACGGTAGCCGCTGTGAATGAGTACTGCGCGGCCGAAAAAATCGAACGGCCCCTGTTGTTGGCAGTAACTATCTTGACTTCGAGTGATCAGGAGACGTTGAGTGCGGTTGGTATCGACCGGCCGGTGGAGGAGCTGGTGCCGCATCTGGCTAAGCTCGCCCGGCAGGCCGGTTTAGATGGTGTGGTGGCTTCGCCTCGGGAAGTGCCCTTGATTCGACGCGCTTGCGGCAATGATTTTGTGATTGTTACCCCCGGAGTGCGTCCGGCCTTTGCTTCTGTCGACGATCAGAAGCGAATCACTACCCCGGCGGATGCCATTGCTGCCGGTGCCGACTATCTGGTGGTCGGCAGGCCGATTGCTAAAGCTGCAGATCCGCAGGGGGCAGCTACGGCGATTCTTGAGGAAATGGCTCAGGCCTTGGATGAGGTCGACCATGGCTGATCTTATCTATGGTATCAATACGGTGAGTGAAGGGCTGAGGAGCTCTCGGCGGCGTCCTTTGGCTTTGATTCTGCAGCGGGACAGCAAATCGGCCCGTCTAGTGCAGTTGCAGCGGGAAGCGGAGAGTCTCGGAGTCATGGTAAGTTGCAAGGATCGTCGTGAACTCGACCGTCTGCTGGGCCATGGTCATCATCAAGGTGCTCTGCTGGAGATCGAACCCTTTGCTTATCTTGCTCTGGAGGATCTGTTACAGCAATGGCGAGCCTCGAAAGAGCCAGCCTTTTTTTTGGTTTTGGATGGAATCACCGATCCCCATAATCTCGGTGCGATTTTGCGCAGTGCCGACGGTGCCGGGTGCCATGGAGTGATCGTGGCCAAGGATCGTGCCTGTCCGGTAACC
>CAZKQY010000581.1:0-4477 GCA_964555005.1 uncultured Syntrophotalea sp.
GAGCAGGGTATTGCTTTGCGTTAACCACCTGCCAGCGTTAGTTACTTGAGCGGAACCAACTGCTGCATGGCGATCGGGGCCGGCAGAGGCAGGTAACCGTCTTTGACCACAACCTCCTGGCCTTCCTTGGACAGCACGTACTTGAGAAATTCCTCGGTCATCTTCGGCAACGGCTTGTTGGGTGCCTTGGCCACATAGAGCCAAAGCATGCGGCCGAGAGGGTATTTCTTTTCCAGAACGTTGTCGTAGTTGGGCTCGTAAGCTTTTTCGCCGTCTTTTTTTGCCAGGGCAATGGCCTTGACACCGGAGGTCTTGTAGCCGATACCGGAGTAACCGATGCCGCCGAGATCTTCGGTGACCGACAGAACCACCGAAGCGGAACCGGGCTGTTCTTTAACGATATCCTTGTAGTCGCCCTTGAACAGGGCCTTGCTCTTGAAGTAGCCGTAGGTACCGGAAGCCGAGTTGCGGCCGTAGAGACTGACCGGCTTATTGGCCCACTCACCGGTCAGACCGACTTGACCCCAAGTGGAGATATCCTCCCGGCCGCCCTTGCGGGTCTTGGAGAAGATGGCATCGACCTGCTGCAGGGACAGACTTTCAATGGGGTTGTCCTTGTGAACATAAACTGCCAGGGAATCGAGGGCCACGCCAACCGGAGTCGGTTTGAAACCGTATTTCTTCTCGAAGGCCTCGATCTCGCTACGCTTCATGGCACGGGACATGGGGCCGATCTGAGCGACGCCTTCGATCAGTGCCGGAGGAGCCGTACTGGAGCCTTTACCTTCGATCTGGATATTGACGTTGGGGTACTTTTTACGAAAACCTTCAGCCCAGAGGGTCATGAGGTTGTTAAGGGTGTCGGAACCTACGCTGTTAAGATTACCGGAAACACCCTGGGTTTTTTGATAGGTCGTCAGATTCGCATCGACCTGAATCTGCGCGGCGGAACTGCTTGCAACCATCATTGGAATCGCCAATACGGCGGCGAGAGCCACTGCGGCCGCACCCTTGATTTTTTTTGCTGCCTTGAAACTCATCAATTCGTCTCCTTTTTCATGTGGGAAATGTTGGGCCGCTACGAAATATCCACCGTCACGGCCATTAGCCATCGTTTGTTGATGGAGACAATCTGCCAGCTATATGTTAGGCCTTTGTTAGGCGAACATAAGCAGATTGCAAGCGAAACTTCCCCATTCAGAAAAAGCTTATTTTGCTTGGTAAATAACTAAAGTCCGTTGCCATTTGATTCAGGAAATTGGCAGTGCAATGGTGAACACACTCCCCGCACCAAGCTCGCTGGATACGGTCACCGTGCCGCCATGGGCCTGAACGATATGCTTGACAATGGCCAAGCCGAGACCGGTGCCCCCCTGACGGCGGCTGCGGGCCTTATCGACCCGGTAAAAACGCTCAAACAGACGGGGTAGATGTTCCTGAGCAATGCCGCGACCCCGATCCCGGACCCTAATCCTGACCATACCATCCTGAACGTCAGCCTCAACCTGCACCCTGTTTTGCCGTTCGCTGTACTTGATGGCGTTGTCGACCAGGTTAATGACCGCCTGCTCAAGCAACGGCGCATTGATGCGGGCCTGCAGCCCGGCGCTACACTCTACCCGCAGCGAGATTTCCTTCTCAGCAGCGGCCATCTCGCAGGACTGAACCGCCGAGCGAAGCGCCGGCTCCAGATCCTGCATCTCCAGCAGCATGCCATTGACATCATCGTTCTGCTCAATACGGGACAGAGCCAACAAATCGTCGATAATTGCATTGAGACGGTCAGCCTGTTTGGCGATAATCGCCAGAAAGCTTTGACTGTCAGCCGGCGATACAGGGTCGCCATCCATCAGGGTTTCTACCGAAGCCTTGATCGCGGTGATCGGGGTTTTCAGCTCATGGGAGACATTGGCCACAAAATCACGGCGGATATTCTCCAGCCGACGTAACCGGGTCACATCATGCAATACGATCAGCACGCCGATTTCCCGTTGTTTGACATCCCGCAACAAGGTACCGTGGGCCTGCAGATAGCGGGCGGCATCGTGCTGCAGCACAATCTCCCCCTCTACCGGATCGGGACTATTCATCGTTCGGCTGATGAAACGTTGCAGGTCGGCCTTACGGACCACCTCGGCAATGCGCTGGCCCTGCAGTTTCTCGGGGTCTACGGCAAGAAATTGAGCCGCCGCCTGATTAAAGTGAAGCACCCGCTCTTCCATATCGAGGGCCAGCACCCCCTCGACCATGCTCGCCAGCACCGCCTGCTGTTCGTTACGTTGCGCCATAATGGTCCGGATTCGATCGTCGAGCTGTTCGGCCATAAGATTCATAGCCCGAGCCAGGGCGCAGACTTCCTTGGAACCGGCCACGATCAACTTGCGACCGAAGCGACCTTGGGCAAAGTCCGCTGCACCGTGGCGCATGGCCTCCAGCGGGCGACTGATCCGGCGAGAAACCCAGAAACTGACCAGAGCCGCCAGGATCAAAGCCACCAGACCAGCAATGGGCACCTGGCGATAGAGGGCCTTCAGGGCACCATCGATAGCGGTCAGGGACCGGGCGGCTCGTACCGTTCCGATAATCCGATTTTCATTTACCACCGGCACCGCCACATACATCATGTCCTGCTGCAAGGTGCGACCATAGCGAGTCGAACGAGCTACCCGGCCAGCCAAGCCGGCAGCGACCTCCACCCGGCTGGCGTGATTCTCCATCCGAGCCGGATCCTCAACGGAGTCGCCGACCACTAACCCAGACGGCAACACCACAGTAAACCGGGCATCAGCCGCTGCACCGAATTCCTTGCACAATCCATCGAGTCTGACAAAATCCCCATCTTCAAGAGCGACGACAACCAGCGGCGTCACTAAACGGGCCCGAGCCTCCAGATCAGCGGCGGTCTGGCCGAGATAAAACTCCTCGATGGCCCCGGTCAGGTGCCAGCTGAACCCGACCAGAACCGCCATGATAATAAGCACATAGGAGGGGAAAATCAGCCAAAGCAAACGAATGTTTTTCATACGCCATCAGTCCTTGAAGCGGTAGCCAACGCCCCGCACGGTTTCAATAAGTTTTCCACAAGCACCAAGCTTTTTTCGTAAACCGACGATCTGCACATCAACGGCCCGATCGGTCACCGAATAGTCGTCACCGCGCACCGCATTGACGATCTGGTAGCGGGTAAACACCCAACCGGGACGGCTGGCCAAAAAATGAAGAACGCGAAACTCGGTATAAGTCAACTCGACCGACTGACCATCGACCAGAACCTCGTTACGTCCCGGATGAATAAGTAAACCGGCGGCCTTGATTACTTCGGTCTTCTCTGCAGACTCCTCGTCCCCGGCATTACGCCGCAGCACCGCCCTGGCCCGGGCGATAAGAATTCGCGGGCTAAAAGGTTTGGTCACATAATCGTCGGCCCCCATTTCCAGTCCGGCCACCACATCCGCCTCTTCGCCTTTGGCCGTCACCATCAGCACCGCCACAGAACGGGTCTCGGCCTGGCTTTTGATAATACGGCACACCTCCAGTCCATCGATGCCCGGCAGCATCAGATCGAGGATCACCAGATCCGGGAGATCCTTCTGCACGAGTCGAAGAGCCTCTTCGCCACTGGTGGCGCAGGTCGAGCGAAAACCTTCCCGAGTCAGGTTGTAATGGATCAGAGCCAGGATATCCTCTTCGTCTTCAACCACGAGGATATGCTTTTGGGTCTTTGAGTATCCTTGAGACATATGCAAAGTATCTGTCATGGGCAGCTTCCCCCGGCCTTAAAGTAGATGATCAAAAATCTTTTACAACTTGAATGTTAGAACAGTATGAGCATAGCATTGAATATTATATTCAGAGTCTGAAATACCTGTGATGCCTTAAAGATACCAGAAACAACCGATTCCCGCACAATATGGGGGGTTTGCTTAGCCCCCTTGCCCTTCTAATCAGGCCCTAAAAAACATTGCATTTTTCCGAATACCGTGATAAAAATCTGCCTCTGTCGGAAGCATCGGGATGTAGCGCAGCCTGGTAGCGCACCTGCTTCGGGAGCAGGGGGCCGCTGGTTCGAATCCAGTCATCCCGACCATATATTTCCGATCAGTTTCATGAATTTAGCCCCACCCCCTATCCGGGAGTGGGGCTTTTCATTTTTGTCTCCGGTCCTCCTCCGGTCCGCGTGCGAGATTCCTTGTTCCAATTGGCATCTCGGCGTCGCCTCCGGTTGCCCCTCCGCCACCAGGCCGAGAATTCCTTTTCTCCCTATCGTTTCATTCCCTTACGGACAAAACTCCCTGTTAGTCGCGGGCGACGGGACAGGCTCCGGTACGGTCGAGGGACTCCGGGACGCTTCCGGGGCGCGCGGGGAAAACGGTGAGAGAAAAATCTGGATTTGACGTCCAGCCAGGCCGGGAAGTCCGGACCATTTTCTCGCCCCAAACTGAACTCGGCTCTCGCCAACCCAGCTTGCCCTACCTCT
>CAZKQY010000582.1:0-7680 GCA_964555005.1 uncultured Syntrophotalea sp.
GATTGGAATCAGCCCGGATATCAATCTTGTTAAAATCTGGTCCGGCCGACAACTAAAAGATATATCGACTGAGGGTTTTCTTGATCTGATAAAGAACGAGATAAAAGATTTATCTGTTGATGCACGTAGCGATTAAAATTGTCCTTATCGAAGTGTTGAAATGAAATAAGTAGTTATCACCATGATGATGCTGCCATATATAACAATAGGTTTTGCTGAAGCCGGACAGGGAAAAAATGACCAAGGTACTTGGGAAAATGAGAAAGAAGGAGGCATAGAATTTACCGTCTGTAACCATCTTTTTATTCTTGCCTTATTTATAAAACGACTTATTCTGAGGAAGAAAGTTATGTGCTCAACATGTACAAAGCAAAAAGGATTCAGTCTCTCTATGAAAGCAGGATCAATATTAAACAATCACAAAAGATCGTCGGCTCCACCCTTCCGTCGCATGGTCTGTCGTAACACGCCTTTGGTGGTGATCCTGCTGGCAGTCGCCTTAAGCCTGCCGCTTGGCGTGCTCGGCACGCCCGGACTCTCGCTGGCCCAGACAGATGCGACCGACCCGGCGGCTGACTACCAGATGTGGCGCGACGACGAGATCTTCATGCCGCTATGGGTCGGCAATAATTTCGAGTCCACCAGCTACGAATATGACCCCAATGACGGCACGCTGTCGCCACCACTCTCCTACTGCAACCCTCTGGAAACACCCTGGTACAACCTGCAGGTGGATGCCGCCGCCGGCCGGGTCATGTCCCCGTACAGCGATCAGGTGATCATGGCCTATGCGGCTTCCGAGGGCAACAACCTGGACCTCAGGTTTGCGGACCGATGCGACCAGGTGACCCACTCTGATATAGGACCGTGGGTCCAGCTCGGGCCCGCGATAGGCATGCCTGGCTTTGGGGCGGATACCAAGGATCTCGGATACTACGACATTACAATCGGAGATCTGGACAGGCAGACCGATGTCAACCTGTCCTACCGGGACGAGGTCGTGGTTGCGTACGCGGGAACCACAGCGAACCCGGATATCTTTACCCTGACTGTTGCCGTTGTCGACTACACGAAACTTACTTCGGGCTATTGGCCCGAAGCACCGACGGTCACCTGGATGAACGTCGAAGGCGCCACGGTCAATCGGAGCATCGTCCAGACAAACCAGTATGGTGTCATGCCGTTGGCGGTGACTACGGGCGACTTCGACGGTGATACCCACAAAGAGATCGCCGTCGCCTACTTGAAAAGCAGCCTGACGTTGGGCGTTGCCGTTTTTAGCTACACCACCCACGAGAATGAAGACGGCACGGTCACCCACAGCCTCGACCTGGTGCAATCGATCGAGTCCAGCGCGGATCAGTGGAGCGGGTGGAGTCCGGAGGCCATGCCTGGCTCGATCGACGCGGTGGCGGGAGACCTCGATGGCAACGGCAAGGACGAGCTGAGCGTCGGCGCGATCGTCCAGGGAATCAGCCTCTTTTCGGATGCCGGCCTCTCCGGCGCCAGCGTCAACTTGAAGACGTTCCGGTTCAATTCCGCCCTTTTGATGACGGAGGTCGCGCCGAACACCCCTGCCACGATCCCCTTCAGGCAGGAGTTGGGAAATTCGACGCGCGTGCGACTCGCGACGGGCCTGTTCAAGTTTGTCCCTGATTCCGACCCGCTAAAGGACTTCGGACTGAGCCGGCGGCAGCTTGCGGTCGCCCTCCAGGACGATTTCGGTGACGTGAACGTGCACACCTTAGTCTACGACAGCAACCTGTGGCCCACGTTCAATCCCGGGCAGCTCATCCGTGCAGCCGCGCCGCTGAACTTCTGGATTGCGGGGGGCGGATTCAAAGGGGTGCGGTCGAGTGCGTCGGCGGATGACGTGGTCTGGTCGCTGGCCATCAGCACCTGGAATCAAACCGGCCGAACACTCTCCCTGCTCGACCGCGATCCGAGCACGGGCGCCTTTAGATCGCCCTTCCTCACCGAAACCCTTTCTACAATCGGTAACATGTTGACACCCAGAACCTCCGCTCCACTGGTCGCGTATGACCACGGCCAGCCTACCCTGATCGCCGAGAGCACCACCGTCCTGGCCGGGGACTCCATGTACCTGGGTGCGCCGCTATACATGGTTCTGGAGGGGGCTTACACATTCGATTACATCCTCCAGGAACCGCCCAAACACGTCTACTGGGACCCCGAGCTAAAAACGATTGTTAACATCAGCGGGAAGGACGCATTCACGGTGGGCACGACGGACAAGCAGGAGATCGGCGTGACGAATTCGTCCAAAGACAACACCGATAAATCCTGGGGTGTGTCGGAGTCGGCCAGTGGCACAATCAGCTTTGCTGGAGGACTTATCAGGCCCCCCAAGGCTGAGGCGACGCTGTCGGAGACAGTTGGATACGACTACAAAGAGCACGATGCAACCTATGACAAGGACATGGAACAGCGGACGGTGGCCCTTTCGCATAACGCGGACCGGGACGACGCGATCAGGTATCGTATCCAGAACATCGACGTCTGGCGCTACTGCGTGTACGGCGCCAACTTCGAAGACCTCGACGAGAACCCGATGGTCGGCTTCATGGACATTACCAGGCCAGGGACGATAGAGGAGCTTATCACATCCGGCACCACTGAGATTGACGTTTACCAGCCGGTCCACGAAAACAACAATATTCTCTCCTATCCGTCGCCGACGGGCGGGGAATACAATCCGACGGACATGGGCTCGTTCCAGGTCCAATGCACCGACGTCGACTGCTTTGAACCCAACTACGACGAGGAGATGTGCGAATGCGACAAGGACCCGGACACCGGCCTGCTCATTCAGACCATCTACGAACCGCTCGTGGATAAAGTGACATGGACATATGGCGGAACCAGCGGTACACAGGAGTGGTCCGATACCAGGACAAGTACAGAGGGCAAAGAGCGCTCAACCTCCAAGACATTGACCGCGAACGAGGACATCAAGGGAACGATGCGACTCAATTTTCCCGAGGCGAGGATCAAAGTCTCCGGCACACTTGACATTGCGGCCCACGAGAGCTGGAGCTGGAGCGATTCCAGCACAATGGAAACAACGACCAGCGAACTGACATCGATCAAGCTATCCATCCCGACCGGAAACTCCAGCGAATCCTACCATTTCTATCCGGTATTCTATGTTGCAACGGACGGTACGATGAAGGTCACCTTCGCAGTCGACCCGATGACAGACAACAGCGAGTCTTTCTGGAAAGGGCTTTACGGCGGTCAGCCGGACCCGGCGCTCAACCTGCCGAATCGCTTCAATGCCACGACAGAAGCCCTCAAGACGGTTTGGTATCCGAACACGGGGGATAACCGCAAGCTGATCCGTGGCTTCTTTGTGCGCCAATGGGAAGCTGATGAGGTCACGGGTGAATACACCGAGTACGCGGGTCCGCCCAATGCCGGCGATGTCGTTCGGCTTGAGTGCCGCGTTTACAATTACAGCACAGGCCAGAGCGTGACAAACCTCAAGGTGCGCTTCGAATACATCGAAATCGATCAGGCCTCAGGCCATGAGATCGGTACGCGGACGCCGATCATTGACGTGCAGATGCCGAACGATACCGGGACCGGTAACGACTATACAATCATTCCATCCCTCGCTCCGCGCGGGATGGCGAAGGCTGCGGTCAACTGGCAAATCCCCAGCTTCAGCGATAAAGCATCTAAGGACTACCGCATCTATGTTGTGCTCGACCCCGACAACGGTATCAAAAATGAGAAGTACGAAACCGAGAGCACTGAAACCCGCACTTACTGTCCTGACTACGCCGACTGTACGAACCCGGCAAATTACATAGATCCCGGCCAGAATAACGAGGGCTGGCGGAAGGTGACGGTGCTGGCGTCTCTTCCAACCGCCACAGACTTCGAACGGCCGGCCGACGTGCACCTCAAGAGTGACGCGCTGGCGGCCATCAACCCGCGCGGCAAGCTGGTTACCACCACCGTCCAGGCATACGAGAGGCAGCCGCTGAAGATCCGGGTCCGGATCGACACGGACTATCCGGGAGCGGAGAGCGCTCATCTGCTGCTCTTCGACGGTGACCCCTATGACGGCAAGCTGATCGCCAACAGGCTGGCATTCACCGGCGACCCGGATGGGAGCTACGTGTGGATCGAGTGGGTCCCGACGGAGTTGGGGCCGCACCGGCTCTACGCGAGGGTGATGGAAAGCACGTTGGACACAAATTTGGGCAACAACATTTCGGACGAACTTAAAGTGGTGGTGATCAAGGCACCCCAGGGACCAAAGAAGACACCCAAAGGTCTAACGAAGGCATCCAAGGAATCAACGAAGGCACCCAAAGGCTCAAAAAAGTAGGCGGGGAGGGTTGTGAAGATCCAGCCAGGGGCGTCAGTTCCGATGAACTGCCGCCCCGGTTGGCTTTTGGTGGGGCCCGACTACGGTAACCGACTGAAATACTGAAATAATGTTTCGAAAAACTGGCTGTTTTACGGAAAACGCTGTCGCATCTTGAATAGTGAATTAAATATAGTGCGGGACATATTTATTTTGAATATACAATGTGTTAAATTAATGAGCCTCGAACCTTGAATGGTACTGAAACTGCTGCTATTCACAATTCAGGATGTGACACTAAAAATACGAGATTCTCAAGGAGATAGCATGTTGCTATTAAAACGGTGGAGACATTTTATTATTTTCCCTGCTCTCTGGTTAATCTTAGTAATCATTCTTTCCGGCTGTCAGAGCAAATATGAAGATTTGGATCTTACGATGTATCAATACCGTGATACAAAAAATTTAGTGAAGTTTGTCTATGATGCTTCTCTTATACTGAAAAAAGAAGGCATGAAAAGTCTGGCCTATTTCCGAAATAACCCCAACCAATTCAAGACAACGGACTATTACCTTTATGTGTACGATATGAAAGGGACAAATATCTATCATGCCGGAATGGAACATTTAGAGGGAAAAAACCTTTGGGATGTTACCGACAAAAATGGTAAAAAAGTTATAAAACTGGTTTTAGATGCATTAGAAGATAGAAATAATCCTCACGCCTGGATACATTATTCATGGTGGGAACCCGGGAAATTTTATCCGGTTCCAAAATCATCCTGTCATTTCAAAGTAGCGACGCCCGAAGGGAAAAAATTATTTGTCGGCGGAGGAATAAATTATCCCCACGAAGAACAAGAATTTATCAGAATAATTGTAGACGATGCAGCTCAATTGATAAAAGATAAAGGAATTGAATCACTTGCAGACATATCGAATCCGACTTCAAAATACAATTATCGCGATGTTCGCGTATTTACCTTTGGCCCGGATGGCAGGATGTTGATTTCTCCTGCTATCAATAGCACCTTTTCGCAGACAAATCTTCTGGAGTGTACCGATGAGGCCGGGCACAAACCTTTTGCAACAGCTCTCAAAGAACTTGAATCTGCAGATAGGGTGTGGAAGGTGTTTATGGCAAAAAGCAGGTATCAAAGAAGGCTTATAAAAAAATGTTTATACGTAAGAAAAACAATTATGGAGGGAAATGAAATCTATGTGGCAGCGATTACAGACCTTCCGGAACCACCATATTAGAACGGGAGTGTTTCATGGCAAAAAATCCTAAACCGTACGAATATTCGGTGAATCAAGTTCCGCCAGCGGTACACCTGATGATATCAGCGATTCAACATATTTTATTGATGGTTACGACTCTTGTTTTTCCAATTCTCTTTGCCAGTCAGGTGAGTGGAACTGCTGAATTTTCAGCTGCCTTAATCGCTTTTTCAATGCTTGCGGCAGGCTTGGGTTCTATCATCCAATCCGTGGGATTACCGTTCATCGGCTCCGGTTATCTATGCCCAAATATCGTTGGCCCTTCCTACTTCAGTCTCTCGTTGTCCGCTGCCTGGACCGGAGGGATTCCGCTCATGCGGGGAATGATCATCATTGCCGGATTGGTCGAGATGGCTATCGCTCCCATGATCCAGAAACTTAAAAAAGTTTTCCCTACATTCATCGTTGGACTCGTGGTGGCTATGGTCGGTGTAAGTATTATCAACCAATCGATTACATCGTTTTTCGGACTTGCATTCAGTGGGGACGCAATCAAACATGCCGATATTTTTGTAGGAATACTTTCTCTCATGATTATGGTTCTGGCAAATTTGTGGGGCAAAGGATTTGTTAAAATGTACTGCCTGCTCATCGGAATACTGGCAGGATGGATTCTGTCCCTGATACTCATTCCTGAATTTCTCCATAATCTCGCTGCTGTGAAAGATTTTCCAATATTTGCCCTGCCGGTTATTGGACCGGAATTCAGGGGAATCACATTCGATTTGAAGATGGTCATCCCATTTGTTGTAATTGGCATAAGTGGTTCACTTAAATCATTCGGCAATCTATTGGCTGCTCAGAAAATATCGGAGCCCGAATTAAAAGAACCCAATTTTACCCCGATACGAAAGGGTCTTATGGCAGATGGTTTTTCAACGGTGTTGGCTGGATTGCTGGGAGGAATGGCGGTCGATACTTCATCCAGCAATGTTGGCCTGGCAGGAGCCACGAAAGTCCTGAGCAGGTGGATAAGTGTCTGTGCAGGAGTTGTTTTTGTAATCCTGGCGTTTTTCCCTAAATTGATAACCTTTTTATCGATGACGCCCAAACCTGTTATGGGAGCATCTCTGATTTTTGCAGGAAGTTTCATGATATGCACCGGTCTTCAGGAAATGTTCAGTGAAGAATGGAATCCACGCAATGTTTTTGTTGTTGGGATATCTCTGTTTTTCGGGTTGAGCACTGCATCTCTACCCAGTCTCTATGCTCGTGCTCCTCACTTCATTCAAACTTTTTTTACTGACCCGTTACCAACGACGACAATTATCGCAATCATCCTTAACCAAATTTTTAATTTGGATGTTGTCCTTGGAAACTTGAAGAAAAAAAAAGTTCATGACGCATCACAAATCGTTCCGTAAAAAGGTAATTTCATGACAAAAAAAACCATTCAAATCCTTGCAGCTCTTTCTATTATTCTTTTCTTGCAACCCGGCTGTGCCATGTTTCGGACCCGTCCGGAGGCAAACGAGACATCTATAGTTGTCAAGGAACTCGTTAAAACCACCCAAAGCTGGAATGGAGAGTTTTTGCCTGCGTATCCCAAAGGGCAGCCCGAGGTCACTATTCTGCGGATTAAAATACCTGCGGGAACCCAGCTGGATACTCACAGTCATCCATTGATAAATGCCGGTGTGCTGCTAAGCGGGCAACTCACGGTTGTAACTAAAGACGGCAAAATGCTGCATCTCAAAGCAGGAGATCCTATCGTTGAGGTAGTGAACACGTTGCACTATGGGATTAATCAAGGGAAGGTTCCTGCGGAGATTATCGTTTTTTATGCAGGTGTTGTTGATAAACCGATAACCATTGTCGAGCCGCGATGACAGGGTGTTTGTATATTCATAACATAATCGAATTATTTTATAATTTAACATAATAACAGTCAATATAACTGAAGTGATTAAAAAAATTCAATTCGTGTTCTAAGGTAAGGTTGTATTTATAAAATCGGACACGGTAATTAAGCCAATGGGAGGGATAAATATGATTACAGGTGCACTTAGCTTGGTCGAAACTGCTGTAAACGCAGGCGTTGAGGTGTGTTTTGCAAATCC
>CAZKQY010000583.1:0-3427 GCA_964555005.1 uncultured Syntrophotalea sp.
GGTGATCGTGGCGTCGTTGCCGATCACTTGGGCGCAGACCTGTATCAGACTTTCGGCCATTACCGGGTTAACCTTGCCGGGCATGATCGAACTGCCTGGCTGTATTGCGGGCAGCTGGATTTCGCCTAAGCCGCAGCGAGGACCGCTGCCGAGAAAGCGGATGTCATTGGCGATCTTGAACAGGGCCACTGCGGCTCGCTTGAGGGCGCCGCTCATGGCTACCACGGCATCCTTGGCGGCTTGAGCTTCAAAATGATTGGCCGCTTCGATAAAGGGCCGGCCGGTAAGTTCGCTGATGGCGGCGATGACCAGCTCGGCAAATTGGGGATGGGTGTTGAGGCCGCTGCCGACGGCGGTGCCACCGAGGGGTAACTCGAGCAGTCCCTCCTCGGCCGCTTCTATCCAGCGGATAGCCAGGGTCAGTTGGCGGGCGTAGCCGGAGAAAACCTGACCCAGACGCACCGGAGTGGCATCCTGCAGGTGGGTGCGCCCGATTTTGGTGATGTCGTCGAAGGACAGAGCCTTTTCGTTCAGCGTTTCCTGCAGGGTCGTAAGGGCCGGAATCAGGGTTTGACGGACTTCCACAACGGCTGCAATATGCATGGCGGTAGGGATGACGTCGTTGCTCGATTGGCCGTGGTTGACGTGGTCATTCGGGTGAATCGCTCCCGAGCCGATGGCTTTGCCCAGCAGCTGGGTGGCACGGTTGGCGATTACTTCGTTGGCATTCATGTTGGTGCTGGTGCCGGAACCGGTCTGATAGATATCGAGTACGAAGTGATCATCGAGACTGCCGAGCATGACCTCGCCGGCAGCGCTGGCAATGACTTTGGCCCTTTCGGTATCAAGGAGTTCCAGGGCGTTGTTGGCAAGGGCGGCCTGCTGTTTGATCATGCCCAGGGCCTGAATAAAGGGCCGGGAAAAGCGTATGCCTGAGATGGGGAAGTTCTGCAGCGCGCGAGCGGTCTGGGCGCCGTAGAGAGCGGTAGTCGGAACCTGCATTTCCCCCATGGAATCTTTTTCGATACGGGTACTCATTTGTTGGTCTCCCTTTGTATTTCAGGTCAGGGGCGCAGGCATCGCGCCTTCCATATTTACAAATATAGTGTCGGATTAAATTAGCCTTGCAAAGCATAGACAACTGACGTCTGCCTGTCAACGCCATCGCGGTGGCGCAGCCGTTATGGCGGCGGCTGATGAGGTACAAGGAGCAATTATGAAGAGTCTGGCCAATTTCTTTTTTGAAGTAGGCATGCTCAAGCGCACACCCCGCAGCGGTTTTCAGTTTTTGGGGTCGGGCGCCGAGTCGGTGGCCGAACATTCCTATCGAGCTGCCATCATTGGCTTTACCCTGGCACGCCTCGATGACCAGGCCGATGTCGGCCGGGTGCTGCAACTCTGTCTGTTTCACGACATCCCCGAGGCCCGCACCGGCGATCTTAATTACGTTAATAAAAAATATGTTCAGGTCGATGAACAGGCGGCGGTGGACGATCTGGCCGCGACCTTGCCCTTTGGCGACGACTACCGGGCTTTGCTCGCCGAGTTCAGCGCTCAAGAAAGTCGCGAGGCAAAGCTGGCCCACGACGCTGATCAGCTGGAGATGATTCTGGCCCTTAAGGAATATAAGGACCTTGGTAATCGCTACGCCGATGAGTGGTTTCCTTTCTCTGTGCGGCGCCTTAAGACCGATACGGCCAAACGCTTGGCGGAGAGCATCTGGAGCACCGATTCGAGCCGCTGGTGGTTCGACGACGATGAGGACTGGTGGGTCAAGGGCCGTCGCTAAGTTAAGCGGGTTTCCATCCGAAAACTTCGGATGGAAACTGCTTTATTTCTGGTTTGGAAGCGAGTAATTTTTTGTAAGGTCAAGGAAATCAAGGTCTTGTGCGGAGGCGTACAACGGTACGCCGCACAAGCAAGGCCGTAGATTGACGCAGAGATTGCGGAAAAGGACCGTTTCCGGACAGAAACTAGCGGGTTGACTGGCCGCAACAGAAGTGTTAGAAGTAATCCCCGCAAACGGGCCGTAAGCGGCCGATACAAGGGAACTTAGCTATGTTTGATGTCAAATATCTGCGCGATAACCTGGAACAGGCCCGTGATCGTCTTGCCAGCCGCGGAGACGAGATCGATTTGTCCCCCTTTGCCGATCTGGATGCCCGTCGCCGGACCCTGCTCGGCGATGGAGAGTCCCTCAAGGCCGAGCGCAACAAGGTTTCGGCTCTCATCGGCAAGACCAAGGATAAGAGCCAAATGCAGGGCGAAATCGTCCGCATGCAGGAAGTCTCCAGGCACATCAAGGAGCTCGACGAGGAACTTAAGGGCGTCGAGGCCGAGCTGCAAGGGCTGTTGCTGACTCTGCCCAATCTGCCTCACGAAGATTGCCCCCTTGGCACCAGTGAAGAGGATAACCGCGAGCTACGTACCTGGGGTGAGCCCCGTCAGTTCGAGTTCGAAGCCAAGCCCCACTGGGAGCTTGGAGAGCAACTCGGCGTGCTCGATTTCGAAGGGGCCGGCAAGCTTGCCGGAGCCAGGTTTTCTTTGTTGCGAGGGGCAGGCGCGCGCCTGGAACGGGCACTGATAAACTTCATGCTCGACCTGCATACTGAGCGGCACAATTATGTTGAAATTTTGCCGCCCTTTATGGTAAACAGGGACACCATGACGGGGACGGGACAGCTTCCCAAGTTTGAAGACGATCTTTTTCATCTGGATGATCCGGATTTCTTCCTGATTCCCACCGCCGAGGTTCCGTTGACTAACATTCATCGGGACGAGATTCTGGCCGGGGCTGATCTGCCTATTTGCTATACGGCCCATACCCCCTGCTTTCGTAAAGAGGCGGGTTCTCATGGCCGGGACACGCGGGGTTTGATTCGCCAGCACCAGTTTAACAAGGTGGAACTGGTCAAATTTGTGGTGCCGGAAGAGTCGGACCGGGAACTGGAAAAGCTCCTCGATAACGCCGAAGAGGTGTTGCGTCAGTTGCGGTTGCCCTATCGAGTGGTCGATCTGTGTACTGGGGATATCGGCTTCTCCGCCGCCCGCACCTTTGATATCGAGGTCTGGTTGCCGGGGCAGCAGGCGTATCGGGAGATCTCTTCCTGTTCCAACTGTCGGGATTTTCAGGCCCGCCGAGCTGCAATTCGCTTCCGGCGCGAGGCCAAGAGCAAGCCCGAGCTGGTTCACACCCTTAATGGCTCCGGCCTGGCCGTCGGGCGGACCTTACTGGCTATTTTGGAAAACTACCAGCAAGCAGATGGCTCGGTGTTGATTCCCGAGGTTCTATTGCCCTATATGGGTGGTTTGAAAGCGATCACCGCACAAGGTTAAGGTTCACGGAGGAGTGGCCGAGTGGCTTAAGGCGGCGGTCTTGAAAACCGTTGAACGAAAGTTCCGTGGGTTCGAATCCTACCTCCTCCGC
>CAZKQY010000584.1:0-10343 GCA_964555005.1 uncultured Syntrophotalea sp.
TTGGAAAGATAGGCTTGATGTTCTATCAAGGCCACGTCCCCGGTTTCCTGCAAAGTATCGTTTGCAGCGGTCAGTGCCATTTCGGCTTTCTTAAGTTCCAGGGGAGCGTTGCGTATAACTGCCGGGTTTGCTTGTGCTGCCTGGTAGGTCGCTTTTGCTTCATCCAGAGCAGCATTACTGGTTATTTTCTGGACACACCCCGTAAGGGTCAGAGCTGTTAGCATGAACACAGAAATGACGATTAAGATTTTAAAATTACAATTTTTTATGGACATGTTTGCCTCCTGATTATTGATTTATGATAGTTACTGGGGCAGCTTACGCTGGATTTCTTCACGCAGCAGGTCGATGCCTTGTTGCAGCGAATCCACAACTTTCTGGGATTTTGTCGTACTGGTTTTTGCTTCTGCAAGCTGTGCATCGAGTTCGGCCTGTTCCAAAAGTCGATCTGCTTTCACATAATTTTTGGCCTGTATTTCCGTTTTGGCTTGATCAACCTTATCCTGAGCCATTTTCAGTTCCAGGGGAGCGTACTCATAGGCACCGGCGGCTGAGGCTTTGTCTACCGCGGATTCGGCCACGGCCATCTTCCCAGTAGGAGGTTGTATGGACGAGGCGCAGCCCATCAGAGTTAGAAGACCTAAGCTGAGAATAATAGTTTTTAAGTTGGTACTTGCCTTCATGTTTTCCTCCATCAATTTGGTTGGGTTAAGCTGTACTCCGACAAAGGCATCTTATTTATGATCTTTTCGGAGTAAAACAGTCTAAGTTTGACTAAAGGGTGAACGGTGGGTTTGTTGCAATGCAGGCAACTGTCACCAAGCGAAATCTCGTTTAATGATATCACTCTCCAGACCCTTTTCAAGGGACGTAAAGTTATTACCAGTTTTGCCCTTGTAGCTGCAATAACCTTAGGATTTCATTTGTTTAGTAAAATACTACTTAAATGATCATACTTCTAGGTTGGTAGCATTGATTCTTTTAATAGTGCAACCTTGCGAGCCTGACACCCTGCCCTGTTTTTATTGTCGAAGGGCAACATTTTTAGCGGTACCAGGTTGAGTACCGACATGACCATGGTTAGTGGCACATAGACGGCCATGGGCCGCATATAGGGCCCCAGCATGCCGGCAATGAACATCAGCGGCAGAAAGGATACGATTGCCGCCAGGGTGGCCAGAATCACCGGTGGCCGTACCTCGTTCACCGCCGACATCACCGCCTCTTTGGGCCGCTCCTTGCTAAGTGGAAGTGGCGATAGATGTTTTCCACATCGACGATGGGGTCGTCGACCCGCAGGCCCAGGGCCAAGACAAGCGCGAATAGGGTGACGCGGTTGATGCTGTAGCCGAAGGCGTAGTTGGCCAGCAGGGTCAAGGCGTAGATGATGGCTTAGTCATCCTATAAGTTTTTGTAAATGTATCAAGGCTTGGCCGGTTTATAATCCCACTTCCCTGTATCACCCGATCAATACCTTCTAGTTCATCTCTTTGATAGCGCCATTCAACTCTTGCTGTGAGCAGATGCCTCTGTGTGTTAATTAAGGTTTTCGGCCGGGAATCTGGAAGATTTTGCTGTTGAAAAATTCTTCTTGTCCGCCTAACTCCGCGCTGATGGGAGGTTCCGCTCATTATAATGCCATGAATTTTGATTGACAGGTTATATACTTTTAGCTATAAACTTTTAGCTATTATCAAGGAGTCTATATGTCGGTGAAATACGCCATGCTCGGCATTCTTGCGGAAAAGAATCTGCACGGATATGAGCTGAAAAGCAGTTTCGATGAGAAGGTGGGAGAGTTCTGGAGCCTGAACTACGGCCAAATTTACACCACCCTTGACCGGCTCGAAAAGGACGACTTTGTTACCCATGACTTGCAGACCCAGGACCGACGGCCGGACAAAAAAATCTACAGTATTACCCCAAAGGGAAGGGAGGAGTTGGCTGAATGGCTCTCTACCCCGGTCCGCAAAGTTCGTGCGCTTCGCGATGAGTTTTTTATCAAGCTGGTGTTCATGAACAAGAGCGATCCTGGCCCCATTCTGGAACTGATCGAGAAGCAAAAGGCCTTATACCTTAAACAGATGAACCGACTCACTCAACAGAAGTTGCGATTGAAGAAAAAAACGGCCAGTGCCGATATCCTGACCACTGAATTGCTTATGGATGCGGGATTGTTTCACGCTGAAGCGGATTTTAAGTGGCTGACATTGTGTGCCTCGAAGATCAAGGCGGGATGGGATAGACAACCAGAACAGGGGAGTAATCCATGATCAAGATAATGAATGCCGGCAAAACGTATCATCAGGGGACGAGGGAGGTTCATGCCTTGCGAAACGTTTCCTTGCGCATTGATCAGGGAGAATTCCTTTCCATCATGGGGCAGAGCGGTTCAGGCAAGAGTACCTTGTTGAACCTCATCGGTGGTCTCGACCAGCCCACCACGGGAGAGGTCTTCATCGATGATCGACCGCTCCACGGCATCTCCGATGACGAACTCACTCTTATCCGGCGCCGTCGCATCGGATTTATCTTCCAGTTTTTCAATTTGCTTCCCGTCCTGACCGCAGTAGAAAATGTCGGTCTGCCGCTGCTCCTCGAAGGCATGCCTTTCTCTCAGATTAAGCCGAAGGCGGTCAGCCTGCTTGAGCAGGTGGGCTTGGGGGCGCGCACCGAGCACCGCCCCGAGCAGCTTTCCGGTGGCGAGATGCAACGGGTGGCCATCGCCCGGGCCCTTATTTCCGATCCCGCTGTTCTTTTGGCGGACGAACCGACCGGCAACCTGGATTCCCATACCAGTGAAGATATTTTCATGCTCCTGGCAAATCTTAATGAAAAGGGGCAGACCATCGTCATGGTCACCCATGATCCCAAGGCGGCGGCCTACGGCACGCGTGTTATCACCCTTAAGGACGGTGGTATTCTTTCCGAAGACATCTCCCCGGCCGGAGAGGGCTTATGAGTCTCACCAATCTGCTGAGATACATCAGCCTCAGGCATATCAAATACCAGAAGGCCCAGACACTGCTGGCCTTGGCCGGAATCAGCCTTGGCGTTGCCGCCATCGTCTCGATCGGCATCGTCAACAAGAGCGTGCTGTGTTCTTTCGAAGATTCTTTCCGCAACGCCACCGGTCGGGCCGCTCTGCAGGTCACCGGCGCCCAGTCCGGTTTTCCGGAAGCGATTCTCGACCAGGTTCGCTCCGTGGACGGGGTGGAATACGCCGTGCCGGTAGTGGATACCGACGGACTACTCGCCGCCGGCAAGGAGCGGTCGATCATGATCCTTGGCATCGATGTGCTCATTGATGGTCAGATCCGCTGTTATAGCCTTGCCAACGAGGAGAGTGCCGATATTCCCGACCCTCTGCTTTTTCTGGCCAGGCCCGACTCCATTCTCGTCACCAAGGCCATGGCCGAACGGGAAGGGATCGTCATGGACCAGATGCTTCAGGTGGAGACCGTGCGCGGGACGTTGAGCTTTCGCGTGCGGGGCATTCTCAACCCCGAAGGGCCGGCCAAGGTCATGGGCGGGAACCTGGCGGTCATGGACATCTACGCGGCGCAGATGGCCTTCGGCAAGGAAGGGCGCATTGACCGGGTCGATGTTAGCCTGCTGCGGGATGAGGACCTGGAAGAGGTAAAGCAACGGATCGAGGCCGCCCTGCCGACGGGCTATACGGTAGATACGCCGGCCGGCCGGACCAGGCAGATCGCGGGGATGCTCAGCAAATTCCAGACCGGCCTGAACCTGATCAGCATCTTTGCCATAGTGGTCGGCATGTATCTGATCTATAACGCCGTGTCCATCTCGATCGTGCGTCGGCGTAAGGAGATCGGAATCCTGCGTGCGCTGGGGGTCACTCGAGGACAGATCATGCGGATGTTCTTGGCCGAAACCCTGCTGATCTCAATTATCGCCTCGGTGCTCGGCGTCGGCATGGGAATCCTGATCGCCGGCTCCATCGTGGGGGTATTGGGCAAGATCCTTTCAGCCCTGTACGTCCGGACCGTGGTCACCAGTATCAGCTTCTCCTTGCTGTACCCCCTGATCGGGATCGCCTGCGGTGTCGTCGCCAGTATCGTTGCGGCCGCCTTCCCGGTCTTCGCCGGCAGCCGCATCTCGCCCGTCTCTGCCATTCGCTCGGTACCCTGGGCCGAGGAGGGGTTTTTTACCGGAAAACGCCTGAATATCACCGCAGCTTTCTTTATCCTCCTTGCAGCGACTGTTTACTGTCTGTACCGGTTTAGCGAATTTTCCCCGCTGTTTCGAAGTTCAAGCTTCCTCTTTTCTTCGCAGATATTTCTCCTGCTCGGTCTGTCCCTGGTCACACCGACCTTTCTCAGGGGCTTTCTTTTTTTGTTCCGCCGATGGTTCGCGTACCGTCTCGGCGCCATCGGGATGCTGGCCGGTCTCAACCTCAGAAAGAACATTAACCGCAATGCGGTGGCGGTTGCTGCCATCTTTTTCGGCATCTCCGTGTTCGTCAATTTCGCCGGATTCAATTACAGCTTAAAGCAGTCGGTAATGACCTGGCTGGATGCTGTGGCCCGCGCCGATCTCATCATCTCCGACGGTCACCCGGGTTCGAGCACCAACGCTCCGACCGTCCCTATGCCGGTGGATATGTGGCGGGATATTGAGCAGGTGCCAGGGGTACTTTCCGCCGACCCTTGGCGCAAGCTGTATATGGACTATGAAGGAAAACGGGTGTTGCTTTCGTCCGTCGACATGGCCCGTCGGGGAGAATACAGCCACTTCATAGTGGTCCGCGGCAGTCTACAAGAAATTAAGCGGCTGCTTCCGCAGCAGGACAATATAGTGGTGAGCGAACCCTTCGCCGAACAGTTCGGCATCAAGCCGGGAGATTTCATCACCGTCCCCACGCCTTCGGGACCGGTCCGTTGCGAGGTGGTCGCGGTGGTAGTGGATTACCTGTACGACAGCGGCACCATTTGCATGGATCTCCATACCTTTCAGCGACATTGGGGGGACGGGCTGGCGGACCAGTTCTCGGTACGGGTAGAGCCGGGCAAGGACATTGCCCAGGTTAGAGATGCCATCCTGCGCAAGTTGGGAACAGACCGGAAACTGTTTGTTTTGCCGGTAAGCGAGTTTAAGGAGGAGATCCGCAAGGAGATGGATCACGCCTTTATTTTCAACTATGCGCTGAGCGTCCTTACCATGGCCATCGCCGGCTTTGGCATCATCATCACCTTGCTCGCTTCGGTGCTTGAACGGACCCGGGAGATCGGCATACTCCGTTCCATCGGTATGCTCAGAAGACAAGTCTCTGCCGTGGTGTTGCTCGAGTCGGTGCTTATGGGAACGGCCGGCGGTATTCTTGGCTGCGGAGCGGGCCTGATAACCGGGTGGCTCACCCTCGAAGGGGCCAATTACAGTGTAGCTGTGGAATATTCCCTACCGCTAGGCTCCATCGTCTGGGCTCTGGTCATGGCAGCAGGACTCTCGGCTCTGGCTGGAATCTACCCTGCTTACCGTGGGACAAAAACCAATGTGGTGGAGGCATTGACTTATGAATAGCAATCAGGTTTCAAGGAGAGAAATGCCATGGATCAGGCCTCTTCACTTAGTCGGGACCGTATGTGTTGTGCTTTTGTTCCTTGTCTTGCCTGCAATGACCACCCATGCCATGAGTGGTCGCGAGGTCTACGAAAAGGTTCACGAACTCCGTTCCCGAGCCCTCGACCGCAAGACCGAGGCGACCATGATCCTGTTCGACAAAGGGGGAGGCAAGAGAAGCAGGGCCCTCACCGAGTACAGCAAAAAAGCAGATCCTGAGGCCTATAAGGTCTTGGTGGTGTTCAAATCGCCACCGGACCTGAAAGGTGTAGGCTTCCTGATCCATGCTCACACTTTTGCCGAAAGGGATCTCTGGGCTTACTTCCCGGCATACAAACGCATCAGACGCATTCCTTCAACATCCCAGGACGACTCCTTCTTCGGCTCCGATTTTTCCTACGACGACTTTGGCGGCCCGCCGAATCTGGATGACTACAAGTTCAAAATCCTGAAGGAAGAGCTGGTCGACGGCCGGCCCTGTTACAAGGTCGAGGTGACGCCTAAAGTCCGACGTAAATATTCAAAATACATCGCCTGGGTGGCGAAAGATCTGTGGGTACACCTGAAGGTTGACTATTATCAAGACCGCACTATTTACCGCAGCGGTGTATTCAGGGATGTCAGGATCATCGACGATATCCCGACGTCATTCTGGCTTAATGTAGAGAATCTTCAGACCGGCCACCGGACCGAACTGACCATTGAAAGCATTAAGTACCATACCGATTTTCCGGATGATCTGTTTACACAACGATCACTGGAGCGGAGTGGCAGATAGAACTCGACATGGAAGATTGGCGGGATATTTTATCTACATGAAAAGGTATTGGATCACAACGTTTCTGTTGTTCTTTTTCACTTCTGCTTGCTTCGCGGGGGATATTCTTTCCGTTTCGGGCCGGCTTGATCTGCTGGGCAGCGTAGCGCTCGACGGCGACAGCATTAAAGAAAATCCGAGTTTTGTCGGCCGGTTAAAATTCGATCTGTTGCCATCGAAATGGCACTTCCATTCCTGGCTGGAAGCAGGTTGGGACGGCAGCATCAAGGGGTCGGTGCGGGATCATACTTTGCTCAAATCCTGGGACGAGGTCTATCAAAGCAATACCCCTTTTCTCGAAGTTAAGGAATTGTCTGTCGGCTACCCGCTGGGTGCTCTGGAACTGTGCGCCGGCATTCAGCGCTTTGCCTGGGGGCGACTCGATGAGTACCCCATTAACGACCTCCTGAATCCCTGGGACTACACCAGGTTTCTGCAAAAATCGCTGGAAGACCGCAAGATCGGTGTCCCTTCCCTGTCCGCAAACCTGAACAAGGGCGACTGGAACCTTGAGGCGGTCTGGATTCCTCTATTCGTTCCCCACCGTCTGCCTCTGCCCAACGAGCGTTGGTTCGGCGCTTCCGCCCTCTCGACCCTCGACAGCATTCCTGGCGCGGAGGTGAGGCTGGCCGAACCGGATCTGCCTTCGCGAACTCTTGGCAACAGCTCCGTCGCCCTGCGTTTGCGGCATTACGGAAACATCGAGTGGGCATTGAACCTGTTTCATGGCTACGATCCGCGGCCGGTTTTCAAAACTACCGCCCTGGCCATAATCCCCCAGGCGGACAAACTGCTGATTGATCCGGGGTTCGTGTCCGATTTTCACAAAATCACTGTTATCGGCCTCGACGCCGCGACCGTTTTTGGCGACTGGAGTCTCCGTGCGGAAGGGGCGTATACCTTCGGCCGCCGTTTCAACATCCGTCAAGAACTCTGGGGGTACCCTGCGCAGCCGACAGCCGGAGTCTTTTCTCTCAACCCGATTGGATACAAAAGCGACACGCTTGATTACGGAGTTGGCGTGGACTACAGGCTGTTTGAGGATGGCATTCTGACCCTGCAAGCACAGCAGACCGTTATCCTGAACAGATCGGACAGTCTTTATGAGCGAAAACTTGAAACCTTCCTTTGGGCAAATCTCAAGGTTGGCTGGATGAATCAGAAAATCGAGACCAATCTGAATGTCGTCTGTAACCCCGAGCATGGTGACGGCATGGCAAAGGTGAATGTCTGGTATGTATTCACGGATTACTGGAAGGCAGGAATAACCGCGGTTTTCTTTAGCGGTCCGTCGCAATCCTTGTTCGGCAGATTTTCCAGAAACGATCAAGTGGAGGTCGAGTTGATTTACGCCTGGTAATCTGCTGACGGGACATACGCACAATTGTCGATGATTTGGGAGAAAAAGGAAAAACAGGTGCTGACAATAAGTTGGTGAGGAGGAGGGTGATATGCGAACAGCTCCAAAAACGATTCTAACGGTTTTTTTGTGGATTAGTTTCTTTGTTTTAGCTTCTTGTGCCCGGCAGGAACCGGTTAGCGACCTTTCACAATGTCAGGATGGAAAAATCTGCTTTTATAGCAGCAGTGGGTCTTTTAAGGACCTTTTCAGTAAAAAAACTACGGTTGAACCGGTCGCCATTGAGGGCAAACTCACCATGCCCGAAGACATGGCGGGAAAAGTCCCGGCAGTGATTATTCTGCATACGGCTACCGGTAACACCGGCGTAGGCGCCGAGCATTACGCCGAGGTTGCTCGCACCCTTAACAAGATGGGTATTGCTGCATTTGTTGTGGATAGCCACAAAACCAGAAATATCAAGTCGCTCAAGGACGGACTCAGCAAAATCACCTGGGCAGAAAGAGTTGCTGACGCTTATGCCGCCCTGAACCTTCTGAGCACCCATCCGAAAATTGACAGCCAAAAAGTGGCCTTGATGGGATTTGCCGGGGGCGGAACGGTTTCGCTGTTTTCCGCTTCGAAGCAAATCCGCGATTCCCTGGCTTTGAAAGATCTAAAGTTCGCAGCTCACATCGCCCTGTATCCTGACAGTTTTTGTCAATTTAAAACCCCGGATCTTACAGGCGCTCCTGTCCTGCTATTGCTGGGCGAAAAAGACAACCTGGCCCCTGCCGCCCAATCCCTGAGTTATGCCAATCGGTTGAAGGCATCCGCAGCTCCATTAAAGGTGATGGTCCTGGACGATGCCTACCATGCCTTTGATTTCGCTATTCTTGCAGGAAGCAAGATGCCTTATTTTATGGACATGACCTCCTGCCAGGATCGCACATTTCTCCTTAACGAGGATGGTACTTGGTTTTCGGCTTACTACGATCGAATGGCGGACCGCCTTGCCGATTTCGGCGATTTTACCGCTGATTGCCGATCGGTAGATAGACAAGGCACCCTCGGCGGCCCGGTCAAGGCTAGAACGGACGCCATCGAAGCATACCAGAGTTTTTTGCGGTCGGTTTTCAAACTTCCCTGAAAATATTTAAGGAGTTACCATGACCACTTGTACAGTAAGTCCTTCCCGGCAGCGTTTGTTTTTTCTAGACAACCTTCGTTATTTTATTGTTCTTTGCGTGGTTGTTTTGCATGGGGCCCTCGCTTATAGCAAGCTTGTGCCCTGGTGGTACGTGCTGGAAGTAGACCCCGATATGGCGGCTGTCTTTGACGTTATTGTGCTGATCACAGACGTCTTTATCATGCCCATCATGTTTTTCATCGCAGGTTTTTTTGCCTTAAGATCCATTCGAAAAAAGGGCCCCTGGCTGTTTATCCGAGGTAAGCTGACGAGAATTGGAATTCCTTTGCTGGTGGGCGCCATTGCCATCGTACCTATTATTAGTTACATATATGAATTCTCCAGGTCTACAGCTGCCGCATCCTCAGGGTATATATCCTACTGGCTCAAGTATCTTCAGAGTTTTGGCGAATTTTACGTGGGACAAATTGTATCCTTCGCCCAATTTTCGCACGCTCATTTCTGGTTCCTTTCTCTTCTTTTTTGGTTCTTTGTCGTTTTTGCTTTTCTTTATACGATTAAAGCCAAAGTGTTTGGCAGTAGCTCGGCCGTTTCAGAACAAAGGGATTCGAAGGACGCCTATGCCCTGCCTGTGTTGCTGGGCCTGGGCATCGTTACCGGCATCAGTCTGGTCATCGCGATGCTAGCTTTTACTGTGGATGGCCGAGAGCCCTGGGTCATCATCGCCAACTTAGTGCAATTTCAGCCCACCAGGTTGTTTTTGTATGTTTGTTATTTCCCCGTGGGAATTTATGCCGCCTGGAAAGGCTGGTTCGCTAACGGAAACGCTGTCGGTCGCTTGAGAATATGGATGCCTGTGTGCCTGGTAATGGTTCTGGTTTTTCTAGGCTCCTTTCAGAAACTGGCTGGGGGGGCCACGCCTTCTTTGACTGTCCTGATTGTTTATTGTTTTTCAAGGGCCTTTCTCTGTCTCTCCGTTCTCATGGTTTTGATAGCTTTCGCGTATCGTTACTGGAATGGTGATTCTAAAGTCAACCGGACCTTGGCAGCCAACTCTTACGGTATCTATATCGTTCACATGCCAATTGTCCTGGGCTTGAACCTGGCCCTGGTGGCTTGGGCCGGCGGTCCTGTTTTAATCAAGTTCTGTATCGTCATTGTTGCTTCTACTATACTGAGCTGGTGTATCAGTCGGTTTGTTCTTAAGCCGGCCGGCTTATGAGCCTCTAGCCGTTAGCAGGTTTTTAGTTGCTAACATTAGGCGTTGACAGGTTTTTCCTATCCTCCTTTTCTGATTTTATAGAGAAGGAGAATTTAACTATTTTCTGAAGGCAACTTGGGAAAACCGGTTTGCCAAGAGCCTGTTGATGAGATGGTCTCCCCCCGCTACCTAATTCGGCGTCAAAGCGCCATAATGGAGAGTACGTATCTTTCCATTAGCGAGGAGCGAGAGG
>CAZKQY010000585.1:0-2528 GCA_964555005.1 uncultured Syntrophotalea sp.
GAGTAATCTCGCTCGGTTTAAGCACCACAGTACACCCGGCCAGAAGTGCCGGAGCCACCTTGAGAACGACCTGCAGCAGGGGATAGTTCCAAGGGGTAATGCAGGCCACCACCCCCACTGGCTCGCGCACCACCAGAGAGTTATCAAGCTGCTCATCTTGAAAACAGTCGGTCATATCGGCAAAAAGGCTCAAAACCTCCAAAGGCATGGCGGTCTGAATTGAACGGGAAAATTCGACGGGCATGCCGAGCTCTGCGGTGATGATGTTGGCCAGCTCCTCGGACCGGGCATGCAGCCCTTCGCTAAGCTTTTTCAGCCAACCTGCGCGCTCGGCAACGGTGAGCGCTGCCCAGCCGTCAAAGGCGGTTCGAGCCGCACGTACCGCGCCATCAACATCCTGCGCATTACCGGCCGGCACCATGGCGATGGTCTCTTCGGTTGCCGGGTTAACCACCGACAGCTTTTCCTGCCCGTAAGAAGCGACCCATTGCCCATCTATATAGATTTTGTCTCGAATAATCATGATTAATACTCCTTAGTTGCAATAGGTCATCGAAAAGAAAAGGGATCAAGTTCATGAAAAACTATCGTCGCAGCGGACATTAGTCAACAGCAGACCCCATTTTTCTATGACCCGTTCCCGGCACCTTGAAAATTATCGGCGCCGACCGACTGGATCAGGCCAAGCTTGAATACGCCCAGAGCCTGGGACTGCAAAGGGTGCTGGCAATTGGCACCGGCAGCAACGATTTACTGCTGTTGCGGCCCCATCGCTTGCCCCCCCCTGCGAAACTGATCGGGGTGACAGCTGCGAGAAGGCGGGCGGGAGAAGAGATAGGAAAAGGGCCAAGCAAAGATTTGACCATTTTTCCTCTTCCGGTTCATCCCCGCGCCTGCGGGGAACACTGTTTAGCGCGAAGGCAGAAACGGGGGCAGGCCTGAAAGACAGTAACTTTTCGTTCTTGGGGCAGGCCATCTTTCTATCTTTCAGGTCTGACCCTGCTTGTTGACCCCGCTTGTTTTAATTTTTTAATTATCAAACCTTGACAAACTTTCAATTTGCGTACTATAAGACCATCATAATAAATCAACAATAATACCATCAGAACCATCCCACGTTGCAACCATCCCCCCCATACGCCGGGTGGAAAAACTGATTTGTACAACAAAAACTCCAACCGCCGAAACCTAATTTCCAGAGGAAATCATGACATCCAAAATTCATCCCCTCTTTCCATCCGCCGCAACCGGCCACCCCGCGATCGCCATCGTCCTGGAAGCAGAGAACGGACAAGCCACCGTGATCGACCTGGGCGGCACCCCCTGCCCGGTGGCCGGCCACCTGAGCCAGGTGGAGGCCCTTAAAGCCCGGGATCGGGTGCTGACAGTCCGAACCGACACTGGGGTGGTCGTCACCGGCCGGCTGCGCGCCGAGGATGAAGCCCCTGCACCTCGGCTCGAAGCACAGGACGGCCGCCAGCTGGTGGAGGCATCCAAAAGTGTCCGACTTCAGGCCGGGGACAACTGGATCGAAGTGCACGCCGACGGCCGCATTGAACTTAACGGACAGCAGATTACCGGGCTGGCGGAAGGTCGTATGCGACTGCAGGGATCGACTATTGAATTAAATTGAATTTTGGCTACGGATTGACGTGAGTCAGGCAACGGCTGACCATGCTCTCTTCGATTTCGATTTCGATAGCGATATCGATTTCGAAAAATCCAAATCCAAATCGGGATCGAAATCGGACTTTTGACTATATGCTAACCAATATTTCCACCCATCTCGATTCGGCCCTGGCCCTGTACCGGCAGCGCTGCCAACAGCAACAGACGGCCCTGGTGGATGCGCAGATGATGGCCCAACAGGAACAACTGCTCTGGTCCCATCTCCATGTACTGTCCCGCTGCGCGCCTCTGGATGTAAAATCGGCGATGGAAGAGGAATTTTTCGTCGATCTGACCGGCCGGTTTCTCGCGCCCTCGACAACGGTGCAACAGGAAGGCTACGCTTTGGCCTTATCCCTGCTCCACGAGCCTGGATTTGGCCGCCAAGCCGCCTTTCAGACCCTTTCTCTGCTGCCGCCGCCGGAAAAGGATTCCCAACTGCTGGACCTGTACAAGCAGAACAAGGCCCTGCGCCCTCTGCTGTTCGATCTCTGGAGGGAGCAGTCGTATCCAGTCCCTGCCGGGTTGGTCAGTGTCGCCGAATTGCGCGGCCACGACAACGATTTACAGATTGCCGCGTTGCGCTATGCCGCCAGCCAGCCCAAAATCGGCCTCGAACTCTTCACCGCCTACTACCAGGGGCTGCTGTCGGGCGCCGCAAGACCGGAAAAATCGGGCCACCTGCTGGCCACCGCCCTGTGGGGCGGCCTGCTGCGGGGCGAGCAGAGACTGGCTAAACCCCTCTGGCGCTGCATCGAATCCGAAACCAAACCGGAAGACCTCTATCATCTGCTGCGCCTGGGGGCCATTATGGCCCTGCCGGAGCTTATCCCGGTCATCAAACACTACGGCGAACAGCA
>CAZKQY010000586.1:0-2506 GCA_964555005.1 uncultured Syntrophotalea sp.
CCGTTTTCCTGACCCGCCTTGACAGTTGGGCAGGAAAATTTCAGTGTTGCGACCGATCGATCCTGAAATTGGCCGCCTGAGTTTTTACGATGCCATCAAACAAGGCAAAAAAATAGGCCGCGGAACCTACCGCGGCCTGTAAATGTGTGCTCTTTCAACATGCATCAGAGGCCGCGGATACCGACCTCGTCCACAAATTGCCTGGCTATCACCGCCAGGGCTTCAATCTGTTTTGCTTGATAGGGTTCGACGGCCTGGGCCGATTCTGCCAGAGCGTGGCGTGGCACGTACTGCTGCAACATCCAGCGGTCAGCCCCACGTATCATTTCACCGAGTTCGCGAATCTCGGCCTCACCGACCAGACCCGGCATGCAGGTGGTGCGAAATTCACAGTCCACCGGATTATCCATCAACAGCCGTACGCTTTTGGCCAAATTGTCAGTAGAAACCGGCCCGGTGTGCAGCTCGCCATAACGAGCCGGCACGGTCTTGAGATCGAGGGCCACCAGATCGACCAGCCCTTCCCAAATCACCTCTTTAAGTACCTTGGGCGCTAGGCCATTGGTATCGAGCTTGACTTGCAGGCCCAGCTCTTTGATCTGCCGCAACAGTGGTAACAGCTGCGGATCGAGGGTCGGCTCGCCACCGGAAATCACCACCCCGTCGATAAAGGTGCGTCGCCGCTGCAGCTCGCCAAGCAGGTCGGCCAGGGGAAAGTCGGGGAGTGCCTCTGGCTCAAGCACCAGGGCCGCATTATGACAGTAGGGACAGGTCAGGTTGCAGCCGCCGAAAAAGACCAGTGCGGCGATATGCCCGGGATAATCGAGGAGGCTGGTGCCCTGAAAGCCCTTAATTGCCACGGTTGCTTAGTCCTGCAGCTGACGCTGGTCGACGGTGAACTCGCGGCGCTCTTTGAATTCTTCTTGTTTGCCTTTGTTCCACTGCTGAACAGGGCGAAAGAAACCGCAAACGCGGGAGTAGACTTCGGTTTTACCGTTACACTTGGTCGCCATGGGGCAGTCTCCTTAAAGTCAATCTTGAATAAAAAGTCGCTTAAATTGTCTGGCTATGCCGCCTCGCCCTGCTGGCAGGGACAGGAAAAATGCTCGCCGGCGATATAGCCGTGCACCGGACAGATGGTGAAGGTGGGGCTGATGGTAAAGTACGGCAGATGAAAGTTTTCGGCAATGCGCTGCACCAGCAGTCGAGCGCCGCGCCAGTCGTCAAGCCGCTCACCGAGAAAACCGTGGAACACGGTGCCGCCGGTATACAGGGTCTGCAGATCGTCCTGATGGCTGAGAGCCTCGAAGATATCGTCGGTGGCGCCCACGGGCAGTTGAGTTGAGTTGGTGTAAAAGGCATTCTCGGTACCGGCGGTGATGATTGCCGGAAAGTTCTTGCGGTCGCGGCTGGCCAGGCGGTAGCTGGTGCCTTCGGCCGGGGTCGCTTCAAGATTGTACAGGTGACCGGTTTCTTCCTGATAGGCTTCGAGCTGCAGGCGCATGAAGTTAAGGGTCTCCACCGCGAAGGCCTTGCCTTCTTCGGTGTCGATACCGACGCCAATCAGGTTGAGGCTGGCTTCGTTCATGCCGATCAGGCCGATGGTGGAAAAATGATTGCCCCAGAACTGGCCCATGCGCTCGCGAATATCCGCCAGGTAAAAACGGCTATAAGGATAGAGCCCTTCTTCGGTGAGACGCTCAAGCTGCTTGCGTTTGATTTCGAGGGATTCGTAGGCCAGGCGCATCAATTCAGAGAGGCGACTAAAAAAGGTCTTTTTGTCCCCGGCAACATAGGCCGCCCGTGGCAGATTTAGGGTTACCACGCCGACGGAACCGGTCAGGGGATTAGAGCCGAACAAACCGCCTCCGCGACGACGCAATTCGCGGTTATCGAGGCGCAGCCGGCAGCACATGGAACGAGCGTCTTCGGGGTCCATATCCGAGTTAATGAAGTTGCTGAAATAAGGGATGCCGTACTTGGCGGTCATCTCCCATATCGGCTGAAAGCGCAGGCTGTCCCAATCGAAGCCTTCGGTGATGTTATAGGTTGGGATCGGGAAGGAAAAGATCCGCCCCGAGTGGTCGCCGGCCATCATCACTTCGCAAAAGGCGCGATTAAACAGGTCCATCTCCTCCTGAAAATCGCCATAACTGTCTTCCATCAATTGACCGCCGCAGACCACGGCTTCGTCGGCCATGTTGCGGGGCGGCATCATGTCGAGGGTGATGTTGGAAAAGGGCGTCTGAAAACCGACCCGGGTCGGCACGTTCATGTTGAAGATGAATTCCTGCACCGACTGCTTGACTTCTTTGTAGGTGAGTTTGTCGTAGCGGATAAAGGGTGCCAGCAGGGTGTCGAAGTTGGCGAAGGCCTGGGCCCCGGCTGCTTCGCCCTGCAGAGTGTAAAAGAAGTTAACCGCCTGCCCAAGCGCGGTGCGAAAATGGCGGGGCGGACCGCTTTCGATCTTGCCGTAAGCGCCGGTAAAGCCCTTGAGCAGCAAGTC
>CAZKQY010000587.1:0-3910 GCA_964555005.1 uncultured Syntrophotalea sp.
CAACGGTCACATTCCGCTAACGGATATGAGGCGCCGCTGGTCTTTGAGATGATGCAGGAAGCTGCGTAAAAATGTGTCCGGAAAAGTGTTGACAGATCATTGTTTTGTCAAAGGTTTTAAATCCCGGGGACACGGGACTTATTAGCCAGGTTTTAGCGCTGGTTTTTTTTGGGTAGTGTCATGCGATGGACCGGGGGTAACGATTTGAGGGATTCATGCTTAAGGCTCGCGGGTCATTCGTAAATTGAATTTATTTTGTGCGTACGGAGTTTGCTGCTGGAATAGCTGGCGTTGCAGTTGCGGAATGGGTATGGGGCAGGTGATAGAGAAGGCGATCTAAACGGTCAGTATGTTGTATCCGGAATTGTTTTGCCGGCATGACGTAGACGGGCCCATAAATAAAGAATTGGAAGCGTTTGACTTTATTCAGTTGAGTTTTAATCGGCATTGTTTTTTTTGTGGAAAGGATGGATTCTCGCAAATCCATCCTTTCCACAGAGAAAAGTAATGCTCTGATTTTTATTGCCGCCTACCTACGAATTTTGCGGAGGAGGCAAATTTTCATATTTAAAGAGACGCTTTTTAACATCGCATCTCTAAGGTTGACGCATTCGCAAAAGCTTATAGGACAGGATCGTAAACAGTTCGCCCTGCTTATCTAAACGGTTTTACTGATATATTTGGAATCAATAAATCCTGATATCTGATCCAGACCCGGTTTAGGCATGTCGATAAACTCACACCCACAGCTGATATGAGGGACGCTTTCATGGCCCAAAATCCATTCAACCTTTATTTCGCTGTTAAATTCAAAATCCAGGGCCGCTTCTCCCTTGATTTTGACGAGCCTGAGTTTGTCCCCGGTCAATGGAGAAATCCCATGGCTTTTGTCCATCGTAAAATGCAGACCGCCCACGCTGATATTTAAGATCGATGCCTTGAACTCGGTTTCTGGTTTTCCAGAAAGGATAAAATGGCCCATGACGTTATTGCTGATTGCAAAATAGGCCCTGCGGTGCTTTCTTCGGTCATCCTCTATACTTATCATGCTATCTCCTTTGTCATTTTTTTTTGTCATTTTATCTCCGGATTAGGTAAGGGCTTAATATCGGCAGACTCCACGAGGAGGCATGAGGTGATAGGACTTTGCTCTTTCAGAGATAGCGTCGCAACTATGTAAAATCAGTAGGTTGCGGCGCTCGCAGCGGTAATTTGCAACTTAACACCCCTTTATTAAGACGGTCAACGAAAAACTCTTGGTACCGGTTCCGATTTAAGGCCGGCAAATTCCCCCGCCCCAATCTTTAAATTTGATTTGATCGTTTTGAGGGACACCGTACTTATTATCCAGTTTTATCTCTGTTTTTTGTTTGGTCATCCGGCGGGTTGTCCCGAGGTGCAGTTAGCGATTAAGACCAGTCGCGCGCCTGTGTAGTTTTGCGCATAATTTGCCAAAAGATCTACAGACAGTCCGTAATTGTTACCTGTAGAGCCGTTGACCGCCCCGAGAGTTAGTGCGTCTTGTGGGTTTTGACTCCAGACCCTCAAAGATACTCTGTGGATTCGGGTGTCTCTGGAATTTGAAAAGGTCGGCGAGTTGCATAACCAGATTCTGGTGCTGAAAAAACAGGATTGGCAGGTGCGGGAAGGATGGGGAGAAAAGGGACAGGCTTGCCCGGTGGAGATTTGCTTTTCCACAAAAAACTTATTGATCCGATGGCAGTTTTCAGGTTGTCAAGCCTGTCCCTTTGGCTGTAGATCTTCAAGGTTGGCTTCGAAATGAGCTTCAGAACCTTGTTTATTTTCGGAAACCGCCTTCAAGGGTGAAGAATTGCGGGTTCAGTCCCGCCAAGGGACCGCGCAACTTGTCCAACTCGGTGGCCGGGCCGTGAATTTCCAGACGGGTGATTTCGGCCAGCTGCAGGGCTTCTTGCAGCAGGGAGCCGACATTCTCCAGATGGGCGAGCAGACCGTCCGCGTCGGCGTAGCCTTCCCGGCAATGGACCTGATTATTGTCGAAGGTAAATCCGTAGTAGAGGCACTTGGTTTCTTGCTGCGAGCTTTCGATGAACTTTTTGCAGAGTTCCTTGAATTGAGGCAGGTTTTCCGCAGGGACCTTGAAATAAGGGGCGATGCTACAACAGGTGTCCTGAACAGTCATGATGATTTCCTTTCCGCAGGTTGAATTCTGGCGCTTCGAAAGAGTAAAACCCGCGCTGATGCTTGAGCATGTTCAGATGCGATGCGGGTTTTGTCGGGTCTGCCGAGGCAGAGGGCGAAACAGATTATTAGAGGCTATCAGGATCAGTTTCTCAAACAGTCAAGTCACAAGTATCAAGGGGCAGCAAGATTATCAAGAACAAAAGAAGATGAAGAGGTTGGGCCCGGCGAAAGAAAATCCCCTGTTGCGCTATTTCAAATACCCATTTCATGATGCATTCGCGAAAATTCTTAAGATGGCCAAGCAAAAAATCCAGCCTACAAGGCCGGGTGTTTTTTCAGGGGCGAAAGCGTGCATCTAGTATATCAAGGTCTTGAAAAAAAGCTGTAATGCCGCAGGGCAAAGTTTTTTAACGCCATCAAGCTTGATGAATCGGTGGGCAGTGATGGTGAGTTTCTGGATCTCAAAAGGGTTTTAATAATTGGGTTCGTTTGAGATCTTTGAGTTTATCGAGAAGATCATCAAAGGAGCCTTTAAACAGCTGACCATTCTCTTTATAAGGCTGTTCGTCGATGGTAAGAAAATAGCTGTGGCTTCTATTATCCTGGCAGATGTTATAGAGATGCCCAGTGCTGTTTTCGCTGAATATGAGTGACGTTTCCACGGGTATTTTCCTTTGCAACAGAATCAAATTGAGGGACAATTTCTTAAGTCTAATTAGAACGGGTGTTTGATTATAACGGGAAAAACAAAATTTCAACATGGATTATGTAAAAAAACGGATTGCCGCCGGTGGAATCGTTACAAGCGTAGTTTATTGCCGCTGCCAAGCAGAACTGCCGCCCAGCTGAAGAGGGCGGCGGCCATCAGTCCTGAAACCAGAAAAGCAGTACTCAGCGACAGGTCGCCGACCCCGAGAATCGCATGGCGAAAACCATCGATGAGATAGAGCATGGGGTTGAAGTGGGATAGCCGCGCCCAGAAGGGCGGCAGTATGGAGATCGGGTAGAAGACCCCGCCGAGATAGATCAGCGGCAGGATCAGAAAATTGTTGAACATGGACAGGGCGTCGAAGGAGCTGGCGTAGATGGCGGCGATGAGGCCGAACTGGGCGAACAGAAAGCTGGCCAGGGCTGCCATGCCTACTGCGGCCCAGGGGTAGACGAAGGGCAGTTCGGCGAAGAAACAGGAGATGATCATCACCACGGTACCGACCAGCAGGCCGCGGAGCATGGCCGCCAGGGTGTAGGCAAAAATGAATTGGGGAGGCGTCAGGGGCGTGACCAGCAAGTCGACGATGTTGCCCAGATAGCGGGAGATGAACAGGGATGACGAGGTATTGGCAAAGCTGTTGCTGATGACCCCCATCAGGACCAACCCGGGCACCACGAACTGGGCGTAGGAGAAATTCTCTGCCACCGAGATGCGCTCTCCGAGGGTGGCGCCGAACACAAACAGATAGAGGGAAGCGGTGACGATTGGGGTGAGCAGGGTCTGAAAAGAGACCCGCAGAAAGCGCCGAATCTCTTTTTGCAGCAGAGTGGCGAAGGGCAGCCAGGAGAGGAAAGGCTGTTGCTGGCGAAAACGGTTGCTCATGAGGGGCTCCCCGGGCTTTTTTTGAGTTGCAGCCCCGTCAGTTTGAGAAAGATTTCTTCTAAACCCTGACGCGGCAGCTCCAGATCGCGGATCGGCAGGTTGAGTTGGACCAGCAGCTGCAGCACCTCGCCCATGGCCACTTCGTTGGACAGG
>CAZKQY010000588.1:0-4543 GCA_964555005.1 uncultured Syntrophotalea sp.
CTTGCCACAAGTCACGCACGGAGCAAAGCGAAAAATACGGTAATATTCAATTATTTCGAGATGTTACATCGTTTGCAGGTTTTTGCAAACCCATCAAGAGTGGAAGTTGGATAAAAGCTGCCGTAGAGATTAAGGGATTTGCGGTTGTTTGTCAATCAAACAGCCTAGGAGCCTGTCGGCTCATGGTAAGTCCGACAGTCTCTTAGGATCGTAAAAGGCGACAAGTTGATTCAGTTATGGGCGGCGATGAGCTGCCCTTTGAGTTTTTCCAGGGCGCTTTTTTCGATTTGACGGATTCGTTCGCGACTGATGCCATAATGGTCAGCCAGTTCCTGCAGGGTCTGGGGGGGGTCGCAGAGAATGCGTTGCTGAACGATGTGACGTTCGCGATCCTTGAGTACTGCCAAGGCATTCTCTACACGGGTTGAAAGAATCCGAGTTTCTTCATGCTCCAGTAGCAGTTGTTCTTGATTGTCTCGCTCATCGGCCAGGGAGTCGAGAAGGGTATAGCCGCTGCCCTCGGTTAGTTCCAGACTGAGTGACGTATCACGGGCGGCCATGCGCAGCGCCATTTCTTCAACCTCATCATCACGCACCGCCAGTTCATTAGCGATGTCCTGAGAATCTTCGCGGCCACTTAAACGACGCAGGGATCGGCGGGTTTGATTTAGTTTGAAAAAGAGTTTTTTTTGCGCTTGAGTGGTGCCGATTTTTACCAGTGACCAGCTTTTCATGATAAAGTTGTTGATGTAGGCTCGAATCCACCACACGGCATAAGTGATGAATTTGAGTCCGCGTTCCGGATCGAACTTTTTCAGCGCCATCATCATGCCGATGTTGCCTTCTTGGATGAGGTCCAGAATTCTTAAGCCGTACCCTCGGTATTCGTGAGCAATTTTGACTACGAACCGCAGGTTGGCACAAATCAGGCGTTGGGCGGATTGTCGGTCGCCCAGATTCCGGTAGGCGGTGGCCAGGCGGCATTCTTCTTCGCGGCTAAGCAGGTCGAATTTTTTTATTTGGGCAATATATAGATCAAGGGTGTCAGTAACAACTGGCAGGTAGAGGGTGCTCATTGCAAGGGCCTCTCTGATAGGGTTTGGTTTTAAATGATTTTGGCACTCTGCTTCATCGAGTGCTAATATATATAGCAAGGCATATGAACGGATGCAAGGGAAAATATCCCTGGCCTTTGCGGGCCCGGGGAAAGCCCCCGGGGTGGAAGAGGAGCGGTTAGATGTATATTGACATGTTTGCTGGGGAATACGATAATAATCCGCTGCTAAAATGGCAGGTATTGCTTTGTAATGCTTGGACAATTGTCCGGGTCTGCTAGATTTTATGGAGGGTGGAATGCAACTGGTCTATATCGCTACTTTTGGTGCCATGGGTTGCCTGTCGCGTTTTTTTGTTTCCGGCTGGGTTTACGCTCTGATCGGCCGGGGCTTGCCCTACGGCACCTTGGCCGTCAATATGATCGGCTCACTGCTGCTCGGGTTGCTTATGGAAGGCGGTTTGCGTAGTGCCATGTTGCCCGCCGACGTGCGGATGGGCATTACCACCGGGTTTATGGGGGGGTTTACCACCTTCTCGACCTTCTCTTATGAGACCATTCGTTTGATGGAAGACGGCAGTATGCTTGCCGCCGGTGCCAACATCTTGTTAAATGTCGTTGTGTCTGTGGTTTTTGCCGGGCTTGGGATTTTCCTGGCGCGGCAATTATGACTGCGTCGCAAAAGTCCGCCCTACGGCGTTTTTTCAGGACCTCGACATACTAAATGTATGACTGGAGTCCCCTGAAAAAACACCAATCCTTGTAGGATGCAATTTTTGCTTTGTTATTCCATGAGTTTGGCCGAATGCACTAACTATAGAATTAAAAGGGAGGCTGTTTTATGAAACTTGAAGGAGAGCAGACTTTGATGCGTATTTTCATCGGTGAAAGCGACCGTTGGAAAACGAAATCCTTGCACGAAGCGTTGGTGGAAATGTTTCGCAAAGAAGGTTTTGCCGGAGCGACAGTTTACAAGGCGATTATGGGATTTGGTTGTCACAGTGTAACCCACACAGATAAGCTTCTGCGTTTTTCCGCTGATTTGCCAATTATTGTCGAAGTGGTCGATAGCGCGGAAAAAATCGAGGCTATTATGCCTCGTGTCGACGGTATGATGGCTGGCGGTATGATCACGCTTGAAAATACCCATGTTATTCGTTATTGCAAAGATGACAGCTCCTGCTGTGATTAGTATATTTTTGAATCCGGGGTTTGTTACCCATCTGGCGGCCGCCCCGGTTCTTGCTTTGTGTTAAACTTGCTGCCTCTGTCTAAGCCTTTGATGGCGATCGTTGATGTGCGCGTTTGGTCGCACTGATACGGTTCAGACCCTATGTTTTTGTTCAATCCCGGTTGACTCACAATCATTTTCAGTAATCTTGTTGCGCACGGGCATCTGGGTAGGGGGGTTGTTGATTCCATGATTGTTTTAGGAAAAATTTTCGCCAAATAGCCCTGTTATTCGCTCTCAAATTCTCGAAAATCTGATCTCAAACAGCCAAAATTTGTTTCTCCCACCTAGCGAGTCGTATCATGTCATTGTTGAGCCGGGATCCTCTGGAAACGCTGCATAGCGTCTTTGGTTATCGCTCATTTCGCCCCTTTCAGCAGGAGATTGTTGAAGGTCTAATCGCCGGTAAAAGCGCTTTTGTGCTCATGCCCACCGGCGGTGGCAAGTCGATCTGTTATCAACTGCCTGCCCTGCATCGTGCTGGAACAGCCATCATTGTTTCGCCTTTGATAAGCCTGATGAAAGATCAGGTTGATGCCTTGCGGGTCAATGGCGTGGGTGCGGCTTTTTACAACTCGTCTTTGCGCAGTGCCGAAGCTCGTAAGGTTTTAGCGCAGCTGCACGACGGGCAACTCGACTTGCTCTATGTGGCTCCGGAACGGTTAATGAGTGAGGAGTTTCTGGAGCGGTTACGGCAATTGCCCGTTGCTCTATTCGCCATTGATGAAGCGCACTGTGTTTCCCAATGGGGGCATGACTTTCGCCCGGAGTATGTGCAACTTGGAAAGTTGCGAAAACTTTTCCCCGAAGTGCCGTTGATCGCTCTGACTGCTACAGCTGATGTCCAGACCCGGGAAGAGATACTGCAACGGCTTGGGTTGAAGAGTGCAGCTAGTTTCATCGCAGGGTTTGATCGGCCCAATATCCGTTACACGGTGGTGGAAAAGAGTAAACCCGCTCGTCAATTAATGGATTTTCTCGATCGGCAGAAGACCCAGGCCGGTATCGTCTATGCCTTAAGCCGCAAGCGGGTCGAAGAGGTGGCTAAGAAGCTGCAGCAGGCGGGACTTTCCGCTGCGGCCTACCATGCCGGTCTTGGTGATGAAGCGCGGCGTCGGGTGCAGGAGGCTTTTCTGCGGGATGATCTGCAGGTGGTGGTGGCTACCGTGGCTTTCGGCATGGGGATCGATAAGTCCAATGTCCGTTTTGTGGTCCATTATGATCTGCCTAAAAATATTGAAAGCTATTATCAGGAGACCGGTCGCGCCGGTCGTGACGGACTGCCGGCCGAGGCGCTGCTGTTGTTTGGTTACGGCGATATCGCCATCAGTCGCGGCCTTATCGAACAGGGCCGCAACGAGAAGCAGAAGCGTATCGATTTGCATAAGCTCAATGCCATGGTCGCCTTTGCCGAGGCGCAGCTCTGTCGCCGGCGGGTGCTGCTTGGATACTTTGGTGAACAATTAGATGTCGATTGCGGTAATTGTGACATCTGTCTCGATCCCCCGGATCTTTATGACGCCACCGAAGATGCCCGCAAGGCCTTGTCCTGCGTATTTCGGGTGGGTCAGCGTTTTGGTGCGGGGCATGTTATCGAGGTGTTACGAGGTGCGCAGAATCAGCGTATCGGGCAACTGGGTCACGATCGGCTTTCCACCTACGGTATTGGCCGCGATCAGAGCAAGGAGGTATGGGGCAGCCTGTTGCGGCAGCTGATTCATCTTGGCTACCTGGAGCAGGATGTGGGCAATTATTCGATTCTCAAGCTCACCGCCGCCGCCCGTCCCCTGTTGCGCGGGGAAGAGAATCTCCGTTTGGCCCGGCCCCGAGTGCGGGTGGCTGCGGCCAAAAAGCCGGCGCGCAAGGTAGCGACAGAATTTCAGCCCGATCCCGAACTGTTCGAAGCGTTGCGGGCGTTGCGTAAGCAGTTGGCTGAGCGTGACCATGTGCCTCCCTTTGTGGTCTTTAGTGATGCCACTCTAGCGGAGATGGCCAGCACTTATCCGACGGACGAATCGGCTCTGCTTGAAGTCAACGGTGTCGGTCGCCGCAAGCTTGAGCTCTATGGGGCGGCCTTCCTTGAGATTATTCGAAGTCATTGAGCAGGGGTATTTATTAAACAGGCAAAGGATTTGCGGATGAAAATTGTCTCTTTTAACGTTGATGCAGTCGCAAAAAATGCTCACGTCGCTTGTGCGATAGAGCGACCCATTCGGCAGATGCCGGAGTTGTCGCCTTCGTAGAGACCCCGCAGGTGG
>CAZKQY010000589.1:0-2789 GCA_964555005.1 uncultured Syntrophotalea sp.
CCGGCGGCCGCCGGCTGAGCCTGGAGGAGGCGGAGAAGGAGCTGAATGGCCTGGACCGTTGAAATCCAGGAGCAAGCTCTGGACGATTTGCGTCGTCTGGACCATGAGCCGCGAAGGCGCATCCTGAAATATTTCAGGGAGAGGCTGGAGGGGACCGAAAACCCCAGGCAGTTCGGCAAACCCCTGGTTGGCGACAGAACCGGCTTTTGGCGGTACCGTATCGGGGATTACAGGGCCATTTGCCACCTGGAAGATCAGGTCCTCACGATCTTGGTGATTGAAGTAGGCCACCGGAAAAATATCTATGGCTGAAGTGAATACAGATGGCTACCTCGGATTTCCTCCGGGGTGGCCATTCTTGTCCTACTCTACCCTTCCCCCAGCACGCTCAAATCCCACCGATATAACATCCCCTCATGACTCAGCCCGGTCAAACGATCCCCGTGCAGAAACAATTCCGTGATATCGCCTTGATGTCCTTGAAATCTATGCACGATCCGCCCACTTTCCAGATCATAAGCGTAGACAAAGTTGTCGAGTGCGTTGACTTCGCTGAAAACGAGAAAATGCCGATAAAAAACCATCTTGTAGATATCCGTTTTCTTCGTCATATCGAGATCTTCTTTAACGAGTTCGCTATAGACGATCTCTTTGGGAAAAAGTGTCTCGATGGTCGAGATTTTCCCGGTTTGGGTGTCGAGGATCAACACACCCTCATAATCTATCGAAAAGTAGAGATAGCGATCTTGATAGATCGCGCTCGCTTCAATACGCGGGCCGACAACGTACCCCCACTCCTCTTCAAACTTGATGATATTGATCTGCCTGATAAAGTGGCCGTCCTCAAGCGCATAGGCATTGATAAAACCCCGCCAGTTGGTCGCATACAGCACGCCATTGTGCACAACCACCGAATTGATCCGATTGTAATCCGAATAGTCGTGTATCTCTGTGATATTGTGAGGGTAGTTTTCCTTCTCGTCGAGAGTGTAGAGGAGCTTGCCAGCTCTGAAAACAGCAAGTCTGTCCCCATCATCATAGGCGATAAGGTCGTCTTTGTAAGTCGCCAGCCCAGAGACTTCTCCGAGGAAGCCGGCAAGCACATCACTGTCTCTTCCGGGCTCCAGACTCTGTTTATTCAAACGCAGGAGCTGCGCGTTTCGGTCGCCGATATAGAGCCAGTCGTCGTCTACGGCGATAGCGCAAAATGTGCTGAAGGTATCATTTTCAAAACTCAGCTGCCTTTGGCCGATAAAAGCAAAGGTCTCTTTGTCATAAATCTCAATAAACTCACCTTCGACCCCTTCGTTTTTGCTTTGGCGATTCAGGTCTTTGTCTGCCCTGGAGAGCACATAGATGCGGCTTTCATCTTGCGCCATATTCCATGCCTGATTGTGCTTAAGTTTCAGGCTTTGGACGAGACCTGTTTGCTTGGCCAGTAGCTCAGGCTTGAGACGGATATCGATGGCGTGGTTGATGGGCGGAAAGCTGTCATTGGCGGGCGGCGAGCTGAAGAGCGCGATTTCCTTTATCGGGTTTTCTTCCACATCGATATATCTGTTAAAGGCAAAGGTCTGATAAAAATAGTATTCATGGGTCGCATCAATCTCTTTTTGAACGACGACCTCATGATCCGCCTTACCGTAGACACCCACCGTGGGGAGACGGAAGGATTGTGGCTCTTTCTGGGTGACGCCGACCTGTTTTTCATCGATGTAGATGGGCAGACCCTCGATCTCGGAGCTCAAGATCAACGTGCCGTAATGCTCTCTGCCCTGAAAAATATCAGGCTCTTTTTTATCTTTTGTCAGATTAAAGAAGAGAACGGCACCGATGAGCGGGATAAGTAAATAATAGAGATAACGGTTCATATTCTATCCAGGATGTCCTGGTATTCTCACCAATTTCATGCGTGAAAGTAGCAAGATGGTAATTGGGGCCCGTTGCTACATGTGGCAACTCAAGGGCTGAAATCGAACCGGAGGGGCGGCTGCGTTGGTTCTGCTTTTGGCGAGTCTCGTGACCGGCGGTACGCTGAGGATGTCCGGGGCCAGGGGCGGAAAAGGCAGACATGGGTAGTTAGGCCCTGCAGCGGAACCAACCGGGGCGGGGACGAATATAGCACGGCAACCCACTTGGTGCCTGCGGCAAACCAATTGAAATCATTTCATGATGTATTGGTTTTTGTCAATTTTAATGTGGCCGGCGAGAGAATTCTGAGCCCCGCCAAATTTTTTACTGAACAGGTTGGTTAGCTGGGGTCGGACCTGGATAAGGTTTTGATTTATAAAAAGAATATTGCCAATTTTACCCCAATATTCTGCTTAGAGCCGCCATTTTGACTATGAAATGAAACGAAGGGAGGGTAAATCAAATACTTGCTTAGGTCCGACCCCGAACAATCCAGATTATTTCACGCCGAAGCGGATATCAAGTGGCTGACATCGTGCGCGTCGAAGATCAAGGCTGGATGGGATTTGTAACGTGAGCAGTGAACAGGGGGGGGATCCATGGTCAAGATAATGAATGCCGGAAAAACGTATCAGCAGGGAGCGAGGGAGGTTCACGCCTTGCGAAACGTTTTCCTTGCGCATTAAATAGGGAGAATTCCTTTCGATTATGGGGCAGAGCGGTTCAGGCAAAAGTACCTTGCTGAACCTCATCGGCGGCCTCGACCAGCCCACCTCAGGAGAGATCTTCATCGATGACTGACCGCTCCACGGCATCTCAGACGACGAACTTTCCCTCATCCGGCGCAGACGCATCGGATTTATCTTCCAGTTTTTCAA
>CAZKQY010000590.1:0-5330 GCA_964555005.1 uncultured Syntrophotalea sp.
GATTGGAATCAGCCCGGATATCAATCTTGTTAAAATCTGGTCCGGCCGACAACTAAAAGATATATCGACTGAGGGTTTTCTTGATCTGATAAAGAACGAAATAAAAGGTTTATCTGTTGATGCACGTAGCGATTAAAAATGTAAATAATGTAATAGTTTTATTTAATTTACCCCACAATTACATAGACTTTTCAATGAGTTTGTGTGGTTATTTTTTTCCTTATTTGAATAACAGCAAGATATCCTTTGAGAATTCTGAAAGTATCTGAATTTGCATGATCTTTGCATTTTAATGGAGCTTTAATAATATTTATTTGACGGTAATTTCATTATTGTTTTTTGTATTATCAACTCTGAAGGAGGCAGAAATGAAGGAAATTCTCAAATGTTGCTGAACTGAGATTGGTAAGGAATTAAATCGGTTTTTCCAAAAAATGGAGAGCTAATCAAAACATGTTTAAAAAAGGATAGTTATCAATTCAGTCCAACTCAACCGCCCTTAAAAAAAGGAATATTTTTTTAATAGAAAAATTGAAGGTACTTTTAAAAAAGGTGCGTTTATCATGACAGCCTATGATAGAGTTCTTGTGTTCGGCCTCTCTGTTATCACCATTTTTGTAATCAGTTGGTCAGCGGAATGCGGCGCTGCGTCGAAGGATAATCATATGCCCGACTCTGTTGAGCGGCATGCCCAGCGTCTTATTGATGGACTGACGGCGAACGGATTCGAGGTCACACGAGGTTACTTCAGACTCTATACTCAGGAGGATTGCGAATATTCGTATGAAGTAATGGGGACCTGCTATGGTAATAATCCAGCGGCTCCTTATGTTATGTTTGCAGTACAACCCTGGCCGGAAGAATTTGTCGATCCTGCCACCGAAAATGCAGCCGGCCTTACATGGGAGGGTTACAGTTCGACCTTCCGTTTCGACCCCCGCGAAGCAATCGTGATTCTCGGACAATTGCCCCCTCCCGCAGCATATTTCGGCCTTCAGACATATCTGTTTACGCGGGAAGGCGCATTCAAAACCGACAGCGAGACATATAGTTTCATTGAGAACCGTTTTCCTTTAATGCTGGATTCGTTCTTTACGGTAGTGCCGAATAATACGCAGCGCATACAAATCCTAGCCAGCCCCGGCAATAGTAATAACAGCTTTGTCATCAGAAATCAGTCAGGTGCTGCTTTCAATCAGGAGAGATTCTTTATCATTACCCCGGATCGGTTCATGGACAATGCCATACGGAAGGTACTCGCGGAGATATCCGTGGGAGAAAGATTTATCTTTACAGAGCCTATCCCGTCCACGATGAAGACAGGGCTTGACAAACCTGCCGACGACTTTTTATTTCTCATGCGTTATGCCATGCCGAAGGACGGAGGAGGTCCCGGAAGCCCCTCTCATAGGTGGAGAGAAGATCTGCCTCTTACCGTATTGCGGATAAGGGATACAGAAAGTGAACGGTCTGTCGAACCGTATGGTCCCCCTGTGCTTGACGATAGAACGGCTGCCGATGAAAGTTCATTTGCATCCGATCTTGCTAAGCTTGTGGCTGAAGTCAATTTCAGGTGGAGGCAACCCTGCGCAGAGGACGATTGCTCCGACAATGCATACAAATTCATTGATGTGCAGCCATGGCCCCTCAACGTTGTGGGACCTCTGTGCACGGAGATAGGGATGAACTGTCTCGGCGACACCCAGGATACAACATACCAATCGACTTTCAACCTCACACTCGACAACGGTGAGGTCTATGCCGTAGCAGGAACCCTTGGCACCAGGACAGGGAATGCAACTTACGTGGGGTTGTCAGTAAATGACAGTCTTTTGCTGAAGGGGGTCGCGAATATCAGTTCAAACCATTTGAAGAATACGGCTAACGCTTATGCAGAAACCCTAAAAAACCCTTCAAAGTTTTACCTGTACTACTTTACCCGTGATTGTTCCGGCCTTGAACCATTGACCGGCGGCCATTGCCTCTCCATAGACGAGGACATGATCCCGGTCTGTATCGACCAAACCAGCGATCTCTGCCATTATCTCAAGATAGTTCAGCGCGAATATATAAAAAAAGGAACGAGGCGAGGGGCTGAATCGACCCTTATCTTATCTCCGATGTTGATTAAGCTTGAAAGATAGCGCAGGTTTCAGGGGCTCCATACTTAATTCCGTTAACAAGGTGCCTTTATGAGTTTCAAAATCGCAGGAGTCATCGATGATATGTCCCAGTTGAATTAATCAGATCAAAAAGGGAGGGAAGATGAAATGAACGCAAGGATAACAAAAAGGATAACAAAGTGGTTGTGTCTGTGGACGGCCGGATGTTGCCTGGTCGGCATGGCGCATGCGTACGCTGCCATTAATGTGGTGACCCCGGCCGAGGGCACGGTGGGGAGCGAGTTCATCATCTACGGCTCAAACTTTGGCGACAAGCGCGGCAAGGTGGACCTGGGCGAAGAGAGCTGCAAGGTGCTGTTCTGGAGCAACACCAAGATCACCTGCGAGGTCAAGAAGGCTCAGCCCGCAGGCGAGTACGCGATCACCGTCACGCCCCAGGGGAGCAAGAAGAAATCCGAACCAATGGTGTCCGACGCCCCCTACCTCTATGTGATGCGGACGCCGCATATAGACGAGGGCGAGCCGCTCCGCCTGGTGGAGCCTCTCGAGGTGGTCACGATCACGGGGGACTATTTTGGGAAGAAGAAGGGCCTGGTGGGCTTGCGGGACACCTCGGGACTGACCCTGGAGGCGAAGGTTCTGGACTGGAGTCCGGACGCGATCACGTTCCGGATCCCCGAAGGGCTGACCGGTACCTGCATCCTCGGTGTGCTCAACGATGTGGGTCTGGGCATCCAGCGGTACTGGTGCACCTTCACTGAGCTCCCGCCAAGCCCCTTAAGGGCAACGAACCCTGACTTCATCAAGGAAACCCACGAGAATGCGACGGGCGTCTTTTTCAACAACGAGTTCTGGCTATTTAGTGCGGAAAAGGACTTATCAGATGACACGAGGAACGAAATTCTCGTCTGGAAGTATAATTACAATGATGGCACTCGGAGCAGCGCAAAATCACCCGAAGGCCAAACGGATGCGCAGCTGGCTCCGATTGTGATTGACCATGAGCTGTACCTGTTCCACACCGGTGAGAGCGGCCAACTGTTTTGGAAGAAATACACCGTTGTGGGCACAGATGAGACGACTGGAGAACCCATCTACGGATGGCAAGATGATTGGCAAAGGATTTGGAATACCGGGACGGAGGCCAACAAGGAGCTTGCCCCGGTCTGGAACCCCATCAAGAACCGGATCGAGCTTTTCTACTACAGCGGCAGTTCTATCTACCGGGTGTACAGCGACGACAAGGGCTTGACTTGGTCCAAGACGGCACAAGTCGCCGGCCTGGGGACCGTTTCCTCCGCACCCAGTGCGACCTTCTTTCGGAAGACGGAAGACACCGGGGTCGTCCTCCTGGCCTTTGCAGGTCATACGACCCCCGACATCTACGACCCGGACAATATCTACACGAATGTCTTCGCTGTGCAGGACGGCGTGAAGCAGGGTACGCAACCCCTCTGGTGGAGTCCGTACCGGTCGAGCCAGCCGTTCATCGGCCACTTGGGCGAGGACTACATTGGTGTGGTTTTCGAGAACGGGCCGCTGGACCAGATCGATGTCGCCAAGATGGACAAGAAGACTGAAGCCTGGAACTACGACCCGCTCGTGCCGTACCTCAATCAGGACGTCGAACGGTCTCCCAGCTTTGCCGTCAATATGGAGGAGCACGAAGACGAGAGTGCCCCACTGGGCGTCCGGTACGATGCCGTCGCGTACCTCTTCTGGGGGGACAAAAGGGGCCTTATCGGCACCGGCGCCTACATGAGTTCAGTCGAAATCCTGGGCTATTGGGCGGAGGAAAGCCAGACCGATATATTAGATACCGCCGATGATGATGAGCAGGCCACCATGTTCGACCTATGGCAGGTCATCGGAATCGTGGATGCTCCCCCCTACGTGCTGAACGGCGGTGAATACTATCAATCGTGCGATGAGCTGTCCTGCACTTGCGCCATTTTCTCCATTACACAGCAAGACGCGAACACGTTCGGCTACGACATAAGCACCGGAGTCTTCATGGAGACCGGCGAGAAGAGCCCTGTGAAGATGGAGCTGAGCGCAACGGTAGCCGAGAAGTACGAATCCAAAAAAGAAACAACTGTTAAAATTGAAAATAAGCTCTACCGGAGCCATGCCGGCAACGTGCTCATCTTCTACCTGGCCCCAACGTTCGAAGTACATCACATGCAGTGGTACGACCTTACCGGAACCCCGACCCAAAACTTCATCCATAAAGTGAACATCGTAGAGACCGCAGTGAAGACCATGGCGTTCGACCCGAGAGGGTTTCCATATTCGGAACTGCATGGCATGCCGGATACATACTTCGGCCCGGAGTTTCCGATACACGCCAGCGCAGACGAGACGGATGTTGGCGACTGCGCACGCCTGAAGACTTACGACAAAGATCCGGATCCGGGCGACGAGGTGTGGTTCGACGGTTACCAGACCTGGACCCCATTTGATGACGCGTCTCTTCAGTGGAAAGAAAAAACGGAGGTTGACAGTACAACGAGCTTCGATGTCACGTACAAGTTGGGTGTTGGCTTCGGAGATTATTTCACCGTCGGCACCATGGGCTCGTTCGGCGTTCACGTCACATCCACGAAAACGACAACCCTGTCCAGCACGCTTTCCATGGTGGCTGGCCCGGAGAACGGCAAGCCGTTTAGGTCCTTCGAAGTGTACGCCTACTGGCTGAAACCCAAACCGGATGCCTACTGGGTGCCCCAGAACCGGCTCGATGACGGCGATAGGCCCTGGTTCGTCTCATACGAGGTCCACACTATTGAGCCCTCTGGAACATGTCAATGAAAATGAGAACAGTGTCTCACCTTCATTGACAGAAAGGGACCGTGCAGTAACGCGGTGCTCACGACAAGCAATACCGGATGAATGAACGCATTGGGCCGGGCCTTTTCGGTCCGGCCCAATGTCGTCTCTTTGGAACGCGCGAAAGTCGATCAAAACCGGAACCAACTTCGAACAGCAACTTCCAGCGACGGGCGTCTGGGCTCTATGCGCCGCATAGCAGGCAGTGCAACTGAAGGGATTAAAAAAACAAAATCAATTCGTGTTCTAAGTTGGTGCTGACTTTATAAAATCGGACATGGTAATTAAGCCAATGGGAGGGATAAATATGATTACAGGTGCACTTAGCTTGGTCGAAACTGCTGTAAACGCAGGCGTTGAGGTGTGTTTTGCAAATCC
>CAZKQY010000591.1:0-3506 GCA_964555005.1 uncultured Syntrophotalea sp.
TCTTGCCACAAGTCACGCACGGAGCAAAGCGAAAAATACGGTAATATTCAATTATTTCGAGATGTTACATCGTTTGCAGGTTTTTGCAAACCCATCAAACTTGGGCATTTTGAAAATTAGGTTGTTGCGGCCGACGCAATTCGACCGGTAGAAAATGGGGTCAGGAGAAGTAAACTTGACCGCCAGAGCTACGAATAACATATGGACACCAGGCAAATACTTAAGAGTAAGGACGTTATAAAATCAAAGGTGCGCTTGAGCATAAATAGATCCAATATTGAATTGTCAGATTTATCACCATTAGGCTTTCGCCATTAAAAAAACATGGTGTCAAACCTACACTTCTGACAACCCCATAACATGCGCCGAGGTATTCAACTCATAACGACCTGCCCATACCTTGTCTCCCTTGACACTATGCTCTTACGCGGAAAAGCCTAACAAAGAAAGGGATTTTGTCAAATGTGCAGGCTTGGCACCCTTCTTACTCATGAGCAATCGATACCCGCCTCACCTGCCCCAATAACCAACAAGCCGATTCGCCAGAAAATCACCAGTTTTATGGTCAGCAGCGCTGGAATTAGAATAAAAATTACCTGGTTGCAGCCCCCATGACTTTAATGATCGCAGTAGCGGTCTGCTCGATATCTGTCCGATTCAAGGTTGGATGAACCAGGAACATCAATGCCGACTCACCTAGTTCCCTTGCAATGGGCAGCGGTGCTAACGGCCCCAGCCCTTTATCACAAAAAGCTAATTCAAGATAAATCTCACTACAACTTCCAGAAAAACAGGGAACACCTTCGGCATTAATGGCCGCCATAATTCGATCACGATGCCAATCTTCTTTAAGTTGTTCAGCTCGTACAAAGGCGTAATACTTATAATAACTATGAAAGACTTCAGCAGACGGTGGTGTTAACCGTAAAGCCGGAAGTTCTGAAAGTGAATCATTCAGCAAAGCAGCAAAAGATCGTCGAGTCTGGACCCATTGCGGCAGTCGGCGCAATTGTATCCGACCAATAGCACTCTGCATCTCGGTAATTCGCCAGTTGGTGCCAAAGGATTCATGCAACCAACGAAAACCGGGTGAATGCACACGCTTATAAACCGCATCGTAACTCTTGCCATGATCTTTAAAAGCCCAGGCCTTTTCCCACAAAACGGAGTCATTGGTGGTCAACATCCCACCCTCGCCCCCAGTGGTCATGATCTTATCCTGGCAAAAAGAAAAAGCCGCCAAGTCCCCCATGGATCCAACCGGGCGCCCCTTGTAGCAGGCACCATGGGCTTGGGCGCAATCCTCAATGATCTTAAGGCCATACTCTGCTGCGAGGTCAAGAATTGGATCCATGTCGCAGGGCCAACCAGCCAGATGGACGGCGATAATCGCCTTGGTCCGTGGGGTTAAAACCGCACGAATGGTATCAGCAGTAATATTTTGACTAACAGGGTCGATATCGGCAAGAACTGGTGTTGCACCGCGCATGACAATTGCGGAAGCACTGGCGATAAAGGTACGACTGGTGGTTACCACCTCATCGCCAGGGCCGATGTCCAAAGCCACCATCGCCAACTCCAAGGCCACAGTACCATTGGCTAGGGCAATGGCATGTTTACAGCCGAAATAAGCGGCAAATTCCTTTTCAAATGCCCGCCCCTCCTGACCAGTCCAGTAGTTGACCTTGTTGGAAAGCAAAACGGTCTTGACAGCTTCGGCTTCTTCTTCAGTGAAGGATGGCCATGGGGCGAAAGAGGTGTTTAACATAAAACATTGGTCCTTTGAAAAAATGTATTTCACGCTCGTTCGTTGCAAACGCTCAAGCCGAAAAGGCGTTAAATTTGAAAGACTGGCCTTGGTTCGCTAGTCGATTTCGCCGCTTTGTCTGGAGTTTAAGTTTTAGACTTGGCTGGGCTACCTACAACCGTTATATGATCCGGAACATTCGCTATAACTGTCGCCCCGGCACCAACAACCACATCCCTCCCAATTGTCAGGTTCGGTATAATCGTCGCGCCAACACAGACAAAACTCTGTTCACCAACCTTCACTGATCCACAAAGAGTCGACCCAGGGGCCAGATGAACGCCATGACCAATCACACAGTCATGATCGACGGAAACCTGGGTGTTGATAATCACGTCATCGCCAATAATACTATCTGCGTTGATACAGGCACCTGCCATAACGACCGTACCGGCACCAATCTGTACTCCGCGGCTCAACTGTGCTGAGGGATGGACAGCAGAGGCCTTCTTAAATCCATTTGCAACCAACCATGCAGCAACCTTGTAACGGACAGGATTACTTCCAATTGCAACAATAGCTGTTTGAGGAGCATCAGCGATGGCCATAAGATCGTTCTTACCACCGATTACCGGATATCCAAAAAAATCAGTTCCCTTCAAAAGGAGGTCATCATCCACCAAAAATAAAATCTCGTACAGACCTTGTTTCTCAATGAGATCAATCACCACCTTTGCGTGGCCACTCGCACCAAAAACAAAGAGTTGCTCCTTCCCCACCCTGCTCACTCCTCACCACCTTTGGTCCCCATAAATTTTGACATCGTAACCTCCCCTTCCTGGCTGATCCCCTCCCGCCTAAATACTTTAACAAAGGTCAACCACATTATCTTGATATCCAACCATAACGACCGGTTGTCCACATACCAAACATCCAGTTTAAACTTTTCTTCCCAACTAATCGCATTACGGCCATTCACTTGCGCCCAGCCAGTGATACCGGGGCAGACTTCATGTCGACGGGCTTGTTCGGGAGTGTAGCGTGGCAGGTATTCCATGAGTAACGGACGCGGTCCAACCAGACTCATCTCCCCTTTCAGCACATTCCACAGCTCTGGTAACTCATCCAGACTACTAGCACGCAAAAAGCGACCAAACGGTATCATGCGCTCAGCATCCGGTAGCGGGTTCCTGCTGACATCCTTCGCATCGCGCATAGTACGGAACTTGACCATCTCAAATGACAAACCAGCATTACCCGGCCGTACTTGACGAAACAACACCGGTGAACCGAGTTTGCGACGAATCTGCCAAGCAACAATAGCCATCACCGGCGCAAGCAGCAGCAAACCAAGGGCGGAAGCAAAGATATCGAAAAGGCGTTTAATCACATAATCCCCATCTCGCTCAGCATGTGATTATTAACACGATGCACGTCGTATTTTTGCACTGCAATTTCCCGGGAACGCTGGCCCATGGAACTGATCAACTCCGGCTGTTCAATAAACCGAACCATAGCAGCAGCAAGCTCATCAACGGCTTTAACCGAAACCAAAAAACCATTGTCGCCCTCCGTAACCGGCTCACGGCAGCCGGGTGCATCAGTGGTGATAACTGCCCTGCCCATTGCCATAGCCTCCAGAACCGTTCGCGGCGTGCCCTCACGATAGGACGGCAAAACATATACCGAACAATCAGCAATCGCTTGGCGCACATCACTTAACCGGCCCAAATAAACAACCGAGCCCTCTGCCACCCAA
>CAZKQY010000592.1:0-1716 GCA_964555005.1 uncultured Syntrophotalea sp.
CTATCAGGCGTTTGAGCATCGAAAATCTCCTTAGAACGGCCAGACGTTGTCGAGGATGCGGGTCATCCAACCAGGACCTTGTTTGTCGCTGATCACCCCTTTGCCGGTATAGGCGATCTTGGCGTCGAGCACGTATTTGGAGTCGATAACATTGCTCGATGTAATATCGTTGGGGCGCACGATGCCGGTCAGGACGATGATCTGTTCTTCACGGTTGACGGTGACGGTCTTACCCCCTTCGATGCGCAGGTTGCCGTTAGGAAAGACCTCCACCACCCGGGTAGAGAGGGTGGCGACCAGGTTTTCTTTGCGGGAGGTGCTGCCGGAGCCTGAGAAATCGTTGTTGTAGTTGGTGGCGATCAAGCTGGTCGGATCAAGGGCGTTGTTGATCTTGCTTAAATTGGTTTCAAGGCCGAGAAAATTGCTGATGCCGGCTTCATTGTTGCTTGAACGGCCGGTTTTCGTCGTCGCTTCGCGGCTGGCGCTAGCCTGCTCAAAAATAGCTACGGTCAGAATGTCGCCAAGCTGGCGGGCTTTGAGGTCGCCAAACAGGCTGCCTTTGTTCTCGGTCCAGAGAGAACCGCTGGTCTGAGGAGTCTCTACGGCCATCTTCGGGGCGTTGTCCGACGGCAATTGAGTGGTCGGCAAAGGGGTGCGAGCAGCGCATCCGGATAGGAGCAGGGCGCCGAGAATAAGGCTAAGCAGACGAGTATTCATGGTTTATAACTCCACAGTCACCGCAACGGGTCCGGAGACTTTACAGATAAGATCTTTTTGCGAACTGATGTTACGCACCCGGATCATGTCGCCTTCATCGCCATTCTGCTGGGCCAGGCCTTTGGCGGTAACTCTCAGCGCGCCTTTTTGGGCCGTGATGGTGACAAGCTCTCCCCGTTTGATCATCGGTGGAAAGGCGACAGCCGATCGTTCAAAAACCTGGCCTTTGCGCAGCGAACGCTTCAGGCGTTTGCCGAGGAGTTCGTTCTTGTCGAAGCAGGGCGCCCGCAGATGGTTGAGGTCCCTTTCGGCTGTCTCGATGTGCTCTTCCCTGAGGATAACGCCGCGCCGCAGGTCGTCGGTGGTTATTGCCACTTGGGCGAGGGCCTCGAGGGTGGCGTTGACGGTGATATTCTTTACCGCTTTTCCGTCCACTCGGAAGATCAGACTGAAGCGGCGGCTCGACAGCACGTGAGGATCCGAAGGGTTGATTTCGCAGGTCAGCCGACCGACCGGGACCGAAAAGGCTTTAGGTAGTCGAAGCTGGCTAAAGCGAATTTTGGTTCGGGGCATTTTGGCGTTCTGCTTGGCCAGGTAATTTTCAAGATACCTTTGCAGCTGTTCCGGCTTGATGACGGTTTGTGGTGGCTTGTCGACGGTGGCGGCGTGCCCTGCCCGAATCAGGGGAAAGGACAGCACAAAAGTCAGACAGATGATAGCGGTCAGGCGCAGGGCAAGGGTCATAGTTTGTTATTACATCAGGTTGTTGGTCATCTGCAGCATGTCGTCTGCTGTTTGGATGGCCTTGGAATTGATTTCGTAAGCGCGTTGGCCAGCGATCATGTTGACCATTTCTTCCATAATGTTGACATTGGATCCTTCCAGAAAACCTTGGGCCAAGCTACCGAACCCGTTTTCGCCCGGTGTGCCCACCGACGGTGCGCCGGTGGTCGGAGTTTCGCTGTACAGGTTGTGGCCCAGAGCTGCGAGGCCGGCGGG
>CAZKQY010000593.1:0-2894 GCA_964555005.1 uncultured Syntrophotalea sp.
TCGAGATCACCCACGCCGCAGCCTGGAACACCATCGCGGACATCAACCGCCGCTACGAAGTCGGACCGGATGACCGGGTGCTGGCGGTATCGGCACTGGACTTCGACCTCTCCGTGTACGACGTTTTCGGCATGCTGGGCGCGGGCGGTGCCCTGGTGCTGATCACGGAAGAAACGCGGCGCGACGCCGCCCACTGGCTGACGCTGCTCGACCGGCACCGGGTCACCATATGGAACTCGGTCCCGGTCTTGCTGGACATGCTGCTGATCGCAGCACAGAGCGCCTCCGCGCCACCCCTGCCATTGCGCCTGGCGATGCTTTCCGGCGACTGGATCGGCCTGGACATCCCCCCGCGTCTGAAACAGACGGCGAAGGACTGCCGGCTCATCGCCATGGGCGGCGCCACTGAAGCGTCCATATGGTCCAACCATTGCGAGGTCACCCTGCCCCTGCCCGAGCACTGGGTTTCCATCCCCTACGGCCGGCCCCTGTCCAACCAGGAATATCGGGTCGTGGACGCCAAGGAGCGGGATTGTCCCGACTGGGTACCCGGCGAACTATGGATCGGCGGGGCCGGGGTCGCGCGGGGGTATCGGGGCGATGCGCAGCTTACGGCGGAGCGTTTCGTTTCCCGTGAAGGAACCCGCTGGTACCGCACCGGCGATATGGGACGCTTCTGGCCGGACGGCACCTTGGAGTTTCTCGGGCGCAAGGACCATCAACTGAAGATCCGGGGCCACCGTATCGAAGCAGGAGAAATCGAAACCGCCCTGAAGGAGCACCCGGATGTGCGGGACGCGGTGATCGCAGCCGAGGGCGACCCCCGCGGCACCAAACGTCTGGTGGCCTACGTGGTCCCAACCGGGGAAAAAGATTCATCCCTCTTTGAAACGGAAAACGTTGATCCGGCAAGGGCGGAAGCGCTGCGGACCGCTTTACTGGCCGCAGGGACGGAAGAGTCCGGGGAAAAGATACCGGAAGAGATGGAACCGGAAGACTTTCCCCTGTTTCAGGCGTATGCGGACAATCTCGCCGTTACCCATATCTGCCGGGCATTAAAAAAGGCAGGCGCTTTTCTCAAGCCGGAAGAAAAACACTCCCCTGAAAGCCTGATAAATCAGTACGGCATCCATCCCCGTTACCGGGAGCTGATGCAACAATGGCTGGAAACCCTGGCCGACGAAGGCCTGCTCATACAAGAGGAAACAGGGGCGTACAAAAGTTCCCTGGTACTGCCAACAGAGCCGTCCGAAGCATTATCACGGCGCAGGACGTATCCGGCATGGTTAAACCATACCCGGAGCCTTGCGGAATATATAAGTGGAATCGATGAATTTGACATCCATCTTCTGAAAGGACGCGTGGATCCGCTGCAAGTCTTTTTCTCTCATGACCCGGGACTGTCGCCGGACGAGCTTGTTCAACAGCTTCCGGGAGCTTCCCTCCGGAACGGTATTGCGCGGAATCTGGTGAAAACCTTCTTTGAAGCTCCCGGCTCGCCGGAAACGCTGCGGATACTGGAGATCGGAGGAAGAGACGCCTCTTTCACCCAATCCCTGTTGTCTTTATTGCCGGCAGATAAAACCGTTTACACCTGCGCGGACAGCTCCCCGTTCTTTCTCAAAGCTGTGAAAAACCGATTCAAGGAGTACCCCTTCGTTCACTACAAACTCCTGGACATGGATAAAAACCCTCTGGATCAAGGCTGGGATGCACACGGGTACCATGTGGTCATCGCCTCCAACTCCCTGCACCGGACGAAGGACGCTGCAACGAGCCTGACGCATATCCGCTCGTTCCTGGCACCGGGAGGTTGGCTATTGCTGCTGGAGATGACCCGCAACAGCCATCTGCAGAAAATATCCGCCGGATTCCTTGAAGATGGTTTTATCCATTTCCAGGATGAAAGGGCCGCGAGCCGCCTGCCGCTTCTTTCGGCGGACACGTGGATGGAGCTATTGCGGAAACAGGGCTACGGCGAAGTGACCGAATTCCCCGGAAAGGGCCGGGCCGAGCATGTTTTCGGGCAGCAGGTCATCATCGGGCGGGCGCCCGGCGCCGTAAAACGGTTTCAACCGGAGAAACTCTCCGGCTTCCTGGGACAAAAACTTCCCGATTACATGGTCCCTCCCGTTATCATCCCCTTAGGGGAACTACCCCTCAGCCCAAACGGCAAAGTGGACCGTGGGGCGCTGCCATCCCTGGTTGGCGAAAAAAAAACGGAGCGCGCAAATAGGGTGGGAACCCCGCAAACACCCGTGGAACGCTCTCTCGCGGATGCCTGGAAGCGTATTCTGGAACTGGATGACATAGGTGTCGACGACAACTTTTTCGAATTGGGTGGAGATTCCCTGCTGGCGACAAAACTGTGCGCCGAGGTACGAACCGAGTTCAAGGTCGAGCTGTCCCTGGGGAGTATATTCGCGGGACCTACAGTGGCCGAACAAGCTAAACATGTTCAGGAGCTGATGGAAAACAGCAACGAAACGTCCGCCACCACCGACCTGCCCAGAATCGTACCGGCGCCCGAAGAACGAAATCTGCCCTTCCCTCTTACCGACATTCAGCAAGCCTACTGGGTGGGTCGCAGCGGCGCCTACGCCCTGGGGAACGTGGCCACCCATTGCTATTTCGAAATAGAGAGCGACGACCTTGATCTTGAGCGCGTGGGCCAAGCTTGGCAGCGGCTGATCGATCACCACGAAATGATGCGGGCCGTTATTCTGCCCGACGGCGGAGGCCAGCAAATCCTCGACGCGGTTCCCCTCTACAGGATCCGCACCCGGGACCTGCGGAAAAGGAGTCGGAAGGAAACGGAAGCCGAACTCTCCGCCACCCGGGAAAAAATGTCGCACCAAATTCTCTCCACGGACCGGTGGCCGCTGTGCGATGTC
>CAZKQY010000594.1:0-2068 GCA_964555005.1 uncultured Syntrophotalea sp.
AGGCCCTCAATGTTCTCGAACGGCTCAGCAGTGAGCATCAGATCATACTGTTCAGTCACGACGAGCGTTTGTTGAAACGGGCAACGCGCGATCGCTGGAATGTCGTGACCCTTGACGATCCGGGGGGGAGTACCGCAACCGTCGCTCAGGAAGGGAGGGATGATGGAAAGCAACTGTCTTTTTTGTAGTATCATCAACGGCAAGATACCGGCCAAAATTATCTACGAGGATGAATTGCTGGTGGTTATTGAGGATATCGCGCCTCAGGCCCCCCATCACTATCTGCTCATCCCGCGGCAACATATTGCCACTACTAACGATTTGACTGAGGCTCATCGATTGTTGGTGGGACAGGTTTTTTTGGTGGCCGCGAAGCTGGCTAAGCAGTTCGGGATCGACGAAGAAGGCTTTCGAGTGGTGAACAATTGTATGGAAGGGGCCGGGCAAACCGTCTGGCACCTGCATTTTCATCTGCTGGGAGGCCGCGACTTACATTGGCCGCCGGGTTAAGCCCTTGCTGTTATACGGTGGATTGTTGGGTTATACTGACTGCTTAAATGTCAAAGTTTGTAAAAGTAAGGGAGCTTCCAAGTGGTAAAGGCCGATCGCCGAACTGAGCAGCGCATGGTCAATGAGATAATGGAGCTGCTGGTCACCCATTACGGCGGCGGGTTGACTGAAGAGGATCTGGACCAGGGTATTGATTCTCTGAATCGGGCTATCGAGATGGCTCGCAAGTCCCACGAGGGACAATTGCGCAAATCGGGGGAACCCTATTTTTTCCATCCCCTGCGGGTAGCCCACCGGGCGGCCCGTCATTGGATGGACTTTGCCTCGATCATCTCTTGTCTGTTGCACGACGTGGTCGAAGATACCCCTGTCACTCTTGCCGAAGTCAATGAACAGTTCGGTGAAGAGGTGGCGCTGTTGGTCAACGGTTTGACCAAGGTGGCTACCGCCGAGCTTAGCCGCGAAGCCCTTAAGGCTGAAACTTACCGTAAAACCCTGCTCTTAGCTATCGAGGATGTGCGGGTGTTGTGTCTCAAATTTTGGGACCGCATGGATAATCTTGAAACGATCAGTGCTCTTAACCCTGCCAAACAGGCCCTGATCGCCGAAGAAACCCGCAAAATATATGTTCCTCTGGCTCGCCATCTCGGCATGGGATCGGTGGCCGCCATGATGGAAGCGCTATCCTTGCGTATCCTTTATCCTCGTCGTGCAGAACGTTATCAGCGGGTAGTGCGGGCGTTGCAGATGCAAGTCAGCCCGGGTTTGCGTAAGATACGTTCGAATATTTCCCAGGCCTTTGATCAGCAGAAACTGAGTTTTGTTCTGCTGGATCGCTGGCGATCGTTTTCTATCGCTGCGGTACGGGGGATCGGTCGCGGCTTGACTTCCCTTTATACATTGGAAATTCAGGTCGATACAACCATGGATGCCTACCTGGCTCTGGGCGTATTGCACCGTCTGTATAATCCTATTCCCGGAAAGTTGCGAGATCATCTGACAGTGCCGTCCCAATTCGGTTATCAGTCCCTTAAGACCTCGGTTCAGGCTGGAGAATATCGTCTGCGGGTAGAGATCACCACTCGCAAACTGGCCCGTTTTAACGAGTCCGGAGTGCTGACCCCCGGCTTTGAGTTTCGTATGGCTAATTTCCAAATCTTGATGCGTTCCCTGTTGGAGGGGGAATCGGCCATCGATACGGCCAGCTTGCGACTGGCATCGGCCAGTATTCAAGTCTATACGCCCCACGGTAAAATCTGCACCTTGCCTGAAGGTAGCAGCGCCCTTGATTTTGCTTTTGCTATCCATGAGCAGCTCGGTCTTTATGCCTGGCGGGCGCGTATTAATGGCCAGACCCGGCTGCTGAAAACCCGTCTACTTGATGGTGATCAGGTGCAGATCGAACGCAGTGATGCGCCGGGAGTGTTGCCCAAATGGCTCGATTGGGCGGTTACTCCACGAGCTAGCAATCAGATTCGACGCTATTTACGCAGCAGGGTAAAGAACGGTCTGGAGGCGCCCGAGTGATTACAGGGAGGCGGTGTTGATGGAGTCGTTA
>CAZKQY010000595.1:0-2988 GCA_964555005.1 uncultured Syntrophotalea sp.
TTGGTGCGCGCCCCCCAGTTGTCGGTGATGTTGCGGGTGCCGGAAATTTTGGCTAATTGCTCCTTGGTCTGTTGCGCCAGGTTGAAGAGGCGGTCGGTATCCTTGCCCGAAAGGCGTACTTCAACAGGGTTTTCGACGGGCGGGCCAAGAATCAGCGGTTGAATCTTCGGTGTCAGGTCGGGAAAGTTGTTCAGACAGTAGGCCTGCAGGCGTGGAATCACTTCTGTCAGATTATGGTCGCGGCTGGTGCCGTTGATGAGCATATAGGTGTATTCGGGGCTCGGTGCCTCGGGGGAGTAGGGCAGCATATAGCGGGGGGCCCCGGAGCCGATGTAGCTGACCCAGTTGACCAGACCTTCCCGGTCCTGTTTCGGGTCCGCCATCAATTCGGCCTGCATGAAGTTTTCGATCTGCTGCACCACCGCTTCCATCCGTTTCAGTGGGGTGCCGATGGGCAGGCGCAGTTCGGCGCTAAAGATCGGCTTGTTGTTGGGCGGAAAAAACATCTTCGGCACAAACCGAAAGCTGGCCATGGCAACTATAAAAATCAGGATTATCGCGGTTATAGTGAGCAACCGGTTGCGCAGCAGCATCAACAACAGACCGCGATAGCGTCGATAAAAGGCGGTGTTGAAGCTGGTCTTGCCGGTGGAAGATTTGATCCGGATGAGATAGACGCAAAACAGCGGCGTCATGGTCAAAGACAGAATCCAGGAACAGAGTAAGGTAATGGTGACTACCTTGAACAGCGGGGCTGTATATTCGCCCGTCGACGATTTGGCCAGGTAGATGGGCAAAAAGGCGGCGGCGGTAGTCAAAGAGGAGGTCAGCAGCGGGATTTTCAGCTCTTGGGCCGAATCGATAGCCGCCTCGACGGCAGATTTGCCCTCGCCCATTAGCACCATGATCGATTCGGACATGACGATGGCATTGTCGACCAACATGCCCAGAGAGATAATCATGGCCGCCAGAGACATCTGATCAATACCGATGCCGAGCAGGCCCATCACCAGCAACGCCATGATCATGGCCATGGGGATCAGGCTGGATACTGTCAGGCCGGTGCGTAAGCCTAGAAAGACCAACATCACCGCCAGCACGATGACCATGGCCTGCAGCAGGTTGGTGACGAACTCGTCGACCTTGCGTTTAACGTGCTCGGGTTGAAAGGCGACGATGTCGAAATCAACGCCGATGGGATAGGCCTGGCGAAAGCGTTCCAGCGATAGCTTGACCTCCTCGCCGAGGGCCAGTATGTCGCCCCCTTCGCGCAGGTTGAGGCCCAGGGTCAGGGCCGGTTTGCCCTTATAGTGGACGCGGTTGGTCGGCGGGTCGATATAGCCGCGCCGAATGTCGACGATATCTTCCAGATAGACGACTTGGTCGCGGCCGGGCAGGGTGATAACGGTGCGCTTTAGGTCCGCCACCGAATCGAAGTTGCCCGTTGGTTCAAGGACAATCTGCTCTCGATTGGTAAAGATTTCACCGCCGGGAATGATGATGTTGCGGGCTTCAAGAATGCCTTTGAGCTGAAAGGGTGACAGGCCGAGCTCCGCCAGTCGAGCGTTTTGATACTCGATAAAGATTCGTTCCTGCTGACTACCCTGAATCGTGACCTTGGCGATGTGCGGACTGAGCAGAAGTTCGTTGCGGCAATCGTCGGCCATTTCTTTGAGTTCAGCGTAGCTGAAATCCTCGCCGCTGATGGCGACGATAATGCCGAAGATATCGCCGAATTCATCGTTTACGAAGGGGCCGACCACTTCGTCGGGCAGTTCGCCTGTGGCTCGGGTAACCTTGCGCCGCAAATCGTCCCAGATGGGTCGCATCTCTTTGTTGCGTTCCTGAATGTTAACCCAGATGACCGACACGCCCGGTTTCGACTCGCTCTTGATAAAGTCGATCTGGGGGATTTCCTGAATGACCTTTTCCAGTTTGTCGGTAACCAGCTGCTCCACCCGCTCGGGGCTGGCCCCGGGGAAATAGGTCAGCACCTGGGCAACCCGCACCACAAAACCGGGATCTTCGGCGCGAGGCAAGGTAAAAAAGTAGAACAGCCCGGCCAGGGTGATGACCAGCAGGGCCACCAGAGTAACCCGGTTCTTTTCCAGGGCGGCGCGGGTCAGGTTCATGGTTGGACCTCGTTGTTGGCCAGAATTCGTACCTGCTGTCCTTCGTGGATACGGCTGATCCCGGCCGTGACGACCAAATCACTGTCCTGCAGGCCGCTGGACACTTCCAGACCGTCAGAGGTCAGTTCCCCGACGGTGACCGCCCGCCGATGGATAATCCCCAGACTACCCTTGGCGGATTCGACCACAAAGGCAAAGCGTCCTTTACGATCTTCGCCGATAGCTTCCGGCACCACGAGAAGTGGAGTGTCGTTACCGGTTTTAGGCAAGAGGAAAATAATAGCTGCGGCCATTCCGGGACGGATCTGTCCGGAGCTTTGTTCAAGGCGCACGGTGACAGGAAAGGTTGTTCCCTGGCCGGTAGCCGCGACGCCGACTTCGGTGACCTGGGCCGCAAAGGTCCGTTCAGGCAGGGCGTCAAACACAACGCGGACCGGCATCTTTTGTTTGATCTGGGTAATGAGACTTTCTGGAACGGTACAGCCGACCTCGGTCAGCTTACCAGAGGTCAGCAGTGCCACCATCTGACCGGCGGCAACGTTTTCGTTCACCTCGATAGGCACGCTGGCGATGGCGCCGTTACTGGGAGCGGTAAGCCGGGTGTATCCTAGCTGAGAACGGGCCAGTTCCAGGCGGGTGCTGCTGGCCCGGACCAGCGCTTCGGTCGATTCGCCGGCAGCTCTGGCGGCATCCAGGTCATTGCGTGAAGCGTTGCGGTTTTCGTACAGCCCGCGCACCCGTTCATATTTGGCTTCGGCGTTGCGGGCCTGGGCTCGCGCGTTGGCCAGGCCGGCTTGCGCTTCTTGTACTTGCAACTGATAGTCGCTGGCATCCAGGCGGGCGATCAATTGCCCGG
>CAZKQY010000596.1:0-2536 GCA_964555005.1 uncultured Syntrophotalea sp.
GGAGACGAGGGAGTCGTCACTTCATTGCATGACCGATGAAAACAACGGTCTATATAGCTGGCACCGGCACAGCCGCGCTCGGACCCATGGCCCGAACACAACAAACAAGCGGAGTCTTGCCGCCGCGAAAAAGCGGCTTTCGGCCGGCATCATACTAACGAAATGTTCCTGAATTTAATCGACCCGCTTACGCAAAAAGGTCGGAATATCATACTCATGATCATCGCCGGGCGTCGTGCGCAAGCCGCGAGGTGTCTCCTTCTGCCGATCACGAATAAAGGTCGGCAGATCGCGATCGATTTTATCGCTGGTCAGATTGATGCGATTCTGCAGGTCTTCAACGTTACGCTTGCCCTTTTCAAAGGAAGCACCAAAACCGGTGGCGATGGCGGTCACCTTGAGGGTATCACCGAGTTCCTCGTTGACCACCAGACCGATGATGATATTGGCGTCTTCATGGACCTTTTCGTGAATGATGGCGTTGATCTCTTCGAACTCTTCCATAGTCATGCTTGAAGACCCGGAGATATTAACCAGCACCCCCTTGGCGCCGGAGATATCAATATCCTCCAGCAGCGGACTGCTGATCGCCTGATGAGCGGCTTCGCTGGCCCGCCGTTCACCTTCGGCGGCACCGATGCCCATCATGGCCATGCCCCGCTGGCTCATGATCGCCTTGACGTCGGCAAAGTCGACGTTGATCAGGCCGCTGGTAGTGATGAGATCGGAAATGCCCTGCACCGCTTGCCTCAACACATCGTCCGAAGGGCGAAAGGCATCGAGGATACTGGTGCTCTTGCCCGTTAAGCCGAGCAGGCGGTCGTTGGGAATAACAATCAACGAATCGACCACTTCCTTGAGTCTTTCGATGCCGTCATCGGCTTTTTTCAGACGCTGCTTGCCTTCACGGGTAAAAGGTTTGGTCACCACCCCGACGGTCAAGGCACCGAGCTCTTTGGCCACCTCAGCGATGACCGGCGCGGCACCAGTGCCAGTACCACCACCAAGACCAGCCGCGATAAAGACCATGTCAGCCCCGTCGAGGGTTTCTGCCAGCCGAATCCGGTCTTCAAGGGCCGCTTCACGGCCCATATCCGGATTGGCCCCGGCTCCAAGGCCCTTGGTCAACTTGGCACCGAGCTGCAACTTCAGAGGCGCTTTGCTGTTACGCAACGCCTGAGCATCGGTATTAGCGCAGATAAAATCCACACCATCCAGATTTGATATGATCATGGTATTGACTGCATTGCCGCCACCACCACCGACACCGATTACTTTAATACGGGCCGTCTGGTCGATACTTTCGTCAAATTCAAACATAACTCCCTCCCTTTCTACGGACGCTGAAGACTTCTCCGTAATCTTCAGCATCGGTTTACATTCCGAACTAATGCCCTATACGGTTAATCCTGTCAATTAACCAAACAGGACACCAAGCTATTATCAGAAAAAATCGTTCAACCATTCCTTCATACGCCGAACTACTTTATCAAATACATTCGTTTGGCCGATCATAAACTTATGGGCCTTGAGATTGCGACTACCGTACTTGACCAGACCCACCCCGGTGGCAAAAATAGGCGAATTGACCACGTCGATCAAGCCACCGATGTCCTGGGGCAGTCCGCGTCGTACCGGCAGGTTGAAAATCTGCTCGGCCATCTCGGGCATACCGGACAAAATCGAGGTACCACCGGTAATTACCACCCCCGAGGCGATAAAGTCCTGATAGCCGCTGCGAATAATTTCCCGATTAACCAGGGTAAAAATCTCTTCCACTCGGGGCTCAAGGATTTCGGCCAGCAATTGACGGAAAAGCACCCGCGGCTCTCGACCGCCTACCGAAGGAACTTCGATGCTTTCGTCCTTACCGACCATGGAGGTCAGACAACAACCGTACTGTTTTTTAATCCTCTCCGCTTCGGCCATAGGGGTACGCAGGCCAACGGCGATATCGTTGGTCAGGTGGTTGCCCCCCAGAGACAGCACCGAGGTGTGCTTGATGGCGCCATCGAAATAGATGGCGATATCGGTAGTACCGCCGCCGATGTCGACCATAGCAACCCCGAGTTCTTTTTCATCGGAAGACAGCACCGCATAGGAAGATGCCAGTTGTTCGAGAACGATATCGGCCACGTTGACACCGGCCCGATTGCAGCTCTTGACGATATTCTGCGCGCTGGCCACGGCACCGGTGACGATATGCACCTTGGCCTCAAGACGCACGCCGCTCATACCGAGGGGCTCCTTGATGCCGTCCTGATCGTCGATGATGAATTCCTGGGGCAGCACATGGATGACTTCCCGATCCATGGGGATGGCCAGAGCCTTGGCCGCATCGATGACCCGGGAGATATCCTCCTGAGTCACTTCGCGGTTTTTAATCGCGATCACCCCCTGGGAATTAAAGCCTTTGATATGGCCGCCGGCGATCCCGGCAAAGACCGACTTAATTTCACAACCGGCCATCAGCTCCGCCTCTTGCAGGGCTTTCTGAATCGACTCGACGGTGCTCTCGATATTGATCACCACCCCT
>CAZKQY010000597.1:0-3070 GCA_964555005.1 uncultured Syntrophotalea sp.
GCCGTGCAGCGAGAGACTGTCTGTTAGCCGTATGCGGGAAATCCGCACGTACGGTTTGATGAGGAGGGGCAGGGAAGCCTGCCCCTTACTCTACCGTGAGATGGCTTTTTGGGTTTTTTCGATGAAAAGAATTCTCTGGTCAGTCGCACTTGCCGTACTGGTGGTCGTGGCCATCATCTTTGCCATCCCCAAACCGGGGCTGTTACGTTATCAAAGCACTTCGCGAGCCTTCTTTGATTGCCGGGGTCGGCTGTTGCGCCTGACCTTGGCCAGCGACGATCGCTATCGCTTGTCCGTCCCTCTGCAGCAGGTCGCTCCGGCGTTGCGGGAAGCTACCTTGCTCTACGAAGACCAGGACTATTACCACCATCCCGGTGTCGATACCCTGGCCCTGTTGCGTGCGTTCTGGAGCAGTTATGTAACAAGGGAGCGCCCTGTGGGTGCCTCGACCATCACCATGCAGGTCGCCCGACTGCGCTGGAATCTGCAAACCCGCACCCTGACTGGCAAACTGCTGCAGATTCTGCGTGCTCTGCAGTTGTCCCGCCATTACAGCAAGGACCAGATCTTTGAGGCCTATCTCAATCTGGCGTCCTACGGGCGCAATATCGAGGGTGTCGAAGCGGCCAGCCTGATCTATTTCGGCAAACCTGCCAAGGATTTGAGTCTGCCCGAAGCCCTTAGTCTGTGCGTCGTTCCGCAAAACCCGGTCAAACGCAACCCCACCACACCCCAGGGCTTTGCCGCTCTCAAGGCGGCCCGAGACCCCTTGTTTCAGCGTTGGCTGGTAAGGCACCCCGGGTCGGAGCGACTGCAGGCCTCTTTTGATCTGCCGCTACGGGTACGCCCGCCGGAACAGCTGCCCTTTCTCGCTCCACATCTGATCACCGAACTTGAAGGGCGCTTGCCCTCGATGCAACAGGGTCGTATTCAAACCACTCTCGATGCTGATCTGCAGCGCATGGCCGAGAAACGGTTAACCAATTATGTGGCTCGACATAAAGAGCTTGGTATTCGCAACGGTGCTGTGGCCATCCTCGATTACAAAACTATGAAGTTGGCGGCTCTGGTTGGTTCCGCTGATTTCTGGAATGGCGCTATTGAAGGCCAGGTCAACGGTAGCAGCGCCCTTCGTTCCCCAGGTTCGACTCTTAAGCCCTTTGTCTATGCCTTGGCCATGGACCAGGGTCTGATTCATCCCATGACCATGCTTAAGGATGCCCCCCACCGTTATGGTGGTTTTGCTCCGGAAAACTATGATCAGGCCTTCCTCGGCCCGATGCTCGCTCGGGATGCCCTGATTGCCAGCCGTAATGTGCCGGCCGCCGCTTTGCAGGCGCAATTAAGCAAGCCGGGGCTCTATGAACTGTTGCAGAGTGCCGGCGTGCAGAATCTCCAAAATGAGAGTTTCTATGGTCTGGCCCTGGCTCTTGGCGGCGTGGAATTGACGATGCTCGATCTGCTCAAGCTGTACGCCATGCTGGCCAACGGCGGTGTCCTGCAATCGTTGCGTCTGTTGCAGGAGGCCCAACAGATTGAAAATTCCCCCAAGCCCCTGACCAAAGAGGCCTGTTTCCTTATCCTCGATATACTGGGCGACAATCCACCGCCGACACGGCCGTTGCTGCCCGGGCAGAGTGACAGTAACCTTGAAATCGCCTGGAAAACCGGTACTTCCCATGCTTTTCGCGATGCCTGGGCGGTGGGTATTTCCGGTCCCTATGTGGTGGCGGTGTGGATTGGCAACTTCGATGGCAGTGGCAATCGGGCCTTTACCGGCCGTCAGGCCGCAGGTCCGCTGTTGTTTGAGATCTTTCAAAGCCTCAGTCACGGTCACTTTTGGCAGGCTACCGGCAGCCCCAACCCTGGCCTGCTCAATGTGCAAAAGGTGGCTATGTGCGCCGACACCGGCGATCTACCCGGTCGTTACTGTCCCCGCACCCGAGAGTCGTGGTTTATTCCGGGCGTCTCGCCGATCAAGGTGTCGACCGTTCATCGGGCTGTGCCGGTGGATAAGCAGAGCGGCCTGCGGGCCTGTCAGGCAGAACCAGGTCTTACTGAGCTGCAAGTCTTTGAATACTGGCCGTCGGATCTGCAACGGATCTTCCGTCAAGCCGGCGTGGAACTTAAAAGCCCACCGCCTTTTGAGGCGGACTGCGATCTCGCTACCCAAAGCCATACCGGCACCGCTCCCACCATTCAGTCGCCCGTAGCTCATATCGAATATCGCTTGCGCAGCGAAACCTTTGATAAGGACAAGATCCCTTTCAATGCTGTGGCCGACGGCGATGTGCGGCAGCTGTTTTGGTTTGTCGATGATCGCTATGTCGGATCGTCGCAGGCGGGCGAGATCTTTTTCTGGTCTCCGACCAGCGGGGATTATACGGTGCGGGTGGTGGATGATCACGGTCGGGCTGATCAACGGCATATGCGAGTGGGGATGGTGCGGGACCGGGAGGAGTAGTCTTGTATTCCTTGGTCTTGGAATAGCAGGCAGGACTGTGGAATGGGACAGCTACTGGCTTCTGAAGTGGCAGCGCCAGGGATGGCCCGAGTCACACGCAAGGACGTGGATTGACGCCAAGTTTGAGGAAAAGAGCCGTTTCCAGATGAAAACTAGTTAAACGGGCTTTTCGAATATCTCAGGAACTGCGGGATTGAAGAAGACATCAGCGCCCAGTCTAGATACTGGACACCATGACATTCGCTAAAACAAGAACGCCTTCTATATCCCCATGCATAGGTAATCCCTTAAGAATTGCCGCCCCTGCAAGGGCTCTTCTCAGCGGACTTCAACTGACAGCGCCTCGTGGAGATTGACCGTATGGTTTTTGATCCTGCGTAGGGCGATTGCCATGTCGCTAAAGATAAGAGATGATAGGGCGCTGCAGGAGCCGGATTTCATTCGAACGAGGTGGGCATCACGAATTATGTCGGCCAACCCGTTGAGACGGGCGGCTTCTGCCTTCACCTCGCCCGTGTTGTTTGTATCCTCGTCATAGAGAGTCTTCCCGGCCAGGGTGAAAAAATTCAAAAGCTGAGCGTGGAAACTTTCCAGGTCTTTCCAGGC
>CAZKQY010000598.1:0-5365 GCA_964555005.1 uncultured Syntrophotalea sp.
CATCGAGCCGCCCCGTTTGCAAAAAGGGAGACGCCATGCTTAAGGCCAAGGACATCATGACCCGCGAGGTTCACACTGTTCGTATCGAAACCGGGATGGAAGAACTAGCTCGCAAGTTCATCGAGACCGGTGTTAATGCCATGCCGGTCCTTAATGAAGCCGGTGAGCTGCACGGCGTGGTTACCGAAACCGATCTGATCGCTAAAGATCGTCCTTTACATCTGCCAACGGTCATATCCTTGTTTGACTGGGTAATTTATCTGGAAAGTGAGAACAAGTTTCGCGAACAGGTGGAAAAACTCACTGCCTGCAAGGTCGGTGAAATTTGCAGCACTGACGTGACCACCTGCGGTGAGGACACAAGTGTACCCGAGATCGCCGCTTTGATGGTGGAGAACAAGGTTCATATGATTCCGGTGGTTGATGGCAAGCGACTGCTTGGGGTGGTGGCTCGGCTCGATATTATTCGCAGTATGGGGCTGTAGTCCGTGCTCGACTGGTCTTTATCTACAGCCAGCGAGGATGAAACCGCACGGCTTGGACGTTGTCTCGGCCTACTTATCGAGCAGCCGTTGGTGATTCTGCTCAGCGGTGATCTGGGGACTGGAAAGACCTGTTTCAGTCGGGGTTTGGCTCGCGGCCTCGGGGTGCCCGAAGAGGAACCCATAGCGAGTCCTTCCTATACCCTGATGAACGCCTATCGGGGGCGCATGGAATTCTATCACTTCGATCTTTACCGGCTCACAGAGCCTGATGATCTGCTGGAACTTGGTATGGAAGAATATCTGCCGGGGGCCGGGGTGGCGGTGGTCGAATGGGCGGATATTTTTACCGGTCTGGCCCGGGAATATCTGGCTGTGCACTTGAGCCATCAACAGGCCGATCAACGACGCATCGAGTGCCGTGCCGTGGGGGCGGCTTCCCGGACCCTGTTGCAGCGTTGGCAGGGAGAGTGGCTCAGGCAGGCGGGCAGGCGATGATTGAGTTCGACCTGGTGGTGATCGGCGCTGGGCCGTAGCTTGTGCCCATTTGAAAATTTCGGATGGATATAGTGCCGTTTTTATGTGAGGAAAAGGGCCGTTTCAGGATGAAAACAAAATAGAAGTATGAGAATCTATTTCCCTGGATAAGGACTTATTATTCCACGCGGATGCTTTATTTAAATGCTGAAGGAGAAGGAAATCATGGCCCTGGTAGTTCAGAAATACGGTGGTACTTCGGTGGGAACCATCGACAGAATCCGCAATGTGGCTCGCCGGGTCGCCAGAACCCACGATGATGGCAATCAGGTTGTGGTGGTTCTGTCTGCGATGTCTGGTGAAACCAATAAATTGGTCGAAATGGCCAAGGAGACCTGCGAGCAGCCCGATGATCGTGAATACGATGTGCTGGTGTCAACGGGCGAGCAGATTACTATTTCCTTGTTGGCCATGTGTTTGCAGTCCATGGGATATAAGGCTAAAAGCTATCTTGGCCACCAGGTGCCGATAGTCACCAACAGCGCCTTTTCCAGGGCCCGGATCGAACATATCGGCGATGAAAAAATTCGTGCCGACCTGGACAACGGCAACATTGTCGTGGTCGCCGGATTTCAAGGTGCCGATTGCCACGGCAACTCGACGACCCTCGGACGGGGTGGGTCCGACACCTCGGCGGTGGCGGTGGCGGCCGCTTTAAAGGCCGATGTCTGTGAGATATATACGGACGTTGATGGTGTCTATACCACGGACCCGCGGATCGTTCCGGGAGCCACCAAAATTGCCAAGATCTCTTATGACGAAATGCTGGAAATGGCCTCTCTGGGGGCTAAAGTGTTGCAGACCCGTTCCGTAGAATTCGCCAAGAAATATGGCGTGGTGGTGCACGTGCGATCCAGTTTCAACGATAACCAGGGAACCCTGGTGATGAAGGAGGATAACGATATGGAGACCGTTCTGGTTTCAGGCGTGACCTATAACAAGGATGAAGCAAAAATCTCCGTGATGCGGGTTCCCGATGAACCCGGCATCGCTTCCCGGCTTTTTCTGCCCCTTTCTGAGAAGAACATCATGGTCGATATGATCATTCAGAACGTCTCCTCTGAAGGCTATACGGACCTGACTTTTACTGTGCTCCATAGCGATTTTAAGAAGGCCCTCAAGGCCGTGGAACTGACCGCCAAGGAGATTGGCGCCGCCGGAGTGTTGACGGACGAGAATATCGCCAAGGTGTCCATTGTCGGGGTCGGAATGCGCTCCCATTCGGGGGTGGCGAGCAAGCTGTTTCAGGTGCTCAGCCAAGAGGGGATTAACATTCAGATGATTTCCACCAGCGAGATTAAGGTGTCTTGTATCATCGATTCCAAGTACACCGAGCTGGCCGTGCGCGTGTTGCACGAAGCTTTCGGTCTAGGTAACCAAAAGGCCGAGTCTGAATAGTTATTGTTGACGCTGTTGGCAGCAGATGAAGGATAGTGACCATGAGTTTGATCCAATTGTACGATACGACCTTGCGGGACGGGAGTCAGGCGGAGGAGATCTCCTTTCTGGTGACGGACAAAATCCGTATTGCCCAGAAACTCGATGAGCTGGGCGTCCACTATATCGAAGGCGGCTGGCCGGGTTCAAACCCCAAGGATATTGCCTTTTTTAAGGAAATCAAGAAGGTTTCTCTGAACCAGGCTAAAATTGTTGCTTTTGGTTCCACCCGTCGGGCCAAGACTACACCGGCAAAGGATAACAATCTTCGGACTCTGATTGAGGCCGAACCGGACGCGGTCACCATCTTTGGCAAGAGCTGGGACTTTCATGTGCGTGAAGCGCTACGTATCAGTAATGAGGCCAACCTGGAGTTGATTTGCGATTCCCTGGCCTATCTCAAACAGCATGTTGCCGAGGTTTTTTACGACGCCGAGCACTTTTTCGATGGGTATAAGGCCAATCCCGAGTATGCTATCGACACCCTTAAAGCGGCTGCGCAGGCGCAGGTCGACTGTATTGTGTTGTGTGATACCAATGGCGGCACCTTGCCCCATGAGTTGCCAGCTATTCTGACCGAGGTGAAAAAGCATATTCAGACCCCCCTCGGTATACATACCCATAATGACAGCGAGTGCGCGGTAGCCAATTCACTGATGGCGGTGGAGTATGGTGTCGTTCATGTTCAGGGGACTTTGAACGGTTTTGGCGAGCGTTGCGGCAATGCCAATCTCTGTTCCATCATTGCGTCCCTGCAGTTGAAGATGGGTCATCAGGTCCTGACCGACAGTCAATTGAAACGGTTGCGGGAGATTTCCCGGTATGTCTATGAATTGGCCAATCTGGTACCCAACCCTCACCATGCTTACGTTGGTAATTCGGCCTTTGCCCATAAGGGCGGGGTTCATGTGTCGGCTATTCAGCGCCATCCGGAAACCTATGAACATATCCGCCCTGAAAAGGTTGGCAATGTCACCCGGGTGCTGGTTTCCGATCTGTCGGGGCGCTCTAACGTGCTGGCCAAGGCTGAACAGTTCAATATCAATCTGGACAGTAAAGACCCGGTAACCATGGAGATCCTTGAAAAGATAAAGGATCTGGAAAACAAGGGGTATCAGTTTGAAGGGGCCGAAGCCTCTTTTGAATTGCTCATGCGCCGCGCTCTCGGTTCGATGAAACAATTTTTTTTGGTTATTGGTTTTCGGGTCATAGATTCCAAACGTCATGGCGAGGAAAAACCCTTTTCCGAAGCTACGGTTCAGGTCAAGGTTGGCGGTCGTATAGAGCACACCGCCGCCGAGGGTAGCGGGCCGATCAATGCACTGGATAACGCATTGCGAAAAGCTTTGGAGCGCTTTTACCCGCAGGTTAAAAATATGCGTCTCTACGATTACAAGGTTCGGGTGTTGCCCACCGGCAAAGGGACCGCCTCCATTACCCGGGTGTTGCTTGAGTCGGGGGATAAGAATAGACGCTGGGGGACAGTGGGGGTCAGCGACAATATAATCGACGCCTCCTATCAGGCTCTGGTCGATGCTCTGCAATACAAGTTGCTGAAAGACGCGGAAGACGAATGAAACAAAGAGCAGGGTTGCCGTTGCTGGTAGCCTTACTTTTATTAACTGCTGGCATTCAATACGGTCGGGTGGCTCTCTTCCTTGAGGAGGGGCCCCCGGCCGTTTTTGTTAATGACAACGATAGAAACTGGGTAGAACTGGGTGAGGGATTTCCACAGCCCGGTATTCATCAATTTATTGACGAAGCGGTGCTGTGTGACGTCATTAAAATGACGCTTGGTGTGAGGGGTTCTGATCGTTGTCTAAGCTTTTTTTCTGAGCGTCCCCTGGCTTCCGGAGAGTATTTGTCTATTCAAACAGAACATGCTGAAATTATTAACTTAAATAGAAGGTGGATGACGGCGGAGAGACGTATAGTTTTGGCGATTCCATTGCAACCACAAACTATGACCGGTGATGATTGGCGGGCGCTTCCTGGAATTGGCCCAAAATTAGCGGCTTTTATTGAGCTGGACCGTCAAAAAAATGGCGATTTTTGTTCTCTTGCCGATCTGGAGCGGGTTCCAGGGATCGGTCCAGGTCGGTTAGCCGCCTGGAATGAGTATTTTATTAAATAAATTTTTTTCTGTAACTATTTAAAAAATAATAATTATTTATTGGTTTTTGGTTTTTAGGATAGGCGTCCCCCCTGTTTACTTCATTAACTGGCACACCTTATGTATTAGAGAAGGGCATAAGGATTAACATCGATAGTGCCTTGTTCATCTAAGCCACAAAGGGGGAGACCAGATGAGATGCCCAAAATGCAAAGGCAAGATGTATTCAGAAAAGTATTATGACTTCGTCAGAGGCTTTGATGCCTGGAAATGCTACTCATGTGGAGAAATGATTGATCATACCATTTTGGCCAATCGTGCCCGCCGTCAGAGCGTTTTTGTGGGCTGATCCCACTTCCAATTCATTCTACAACTAAATATTTAAATGACAAGGACCCTGGTGAAGAACCATGGTCCTTTTTATTTGTCGTCAATCGACCACGAAGATGTTGCCCCATAAAAGATACCCTCGGCCTCTGATAAGTTGAAGCTGGTTAAACATATCAAATCCACGTTCAGGGCGTGGCGATTGACGCCGAGCAGTGGAGTGCCCAGAGAATGCATGGCCGTGTCAGCAGTGACCAGCGACCCGAAGCTGTCGCAACCCGACAACACTTTGGCGATTAGGAGAGAGCTATGATGCAAGGAAAGTCAGGAACAGGTTGTGGCGCTACCATGGCCAAACGCAAAAGGTGTTAGATAAAGCAACATCTGTTCTGTAAATTGCACAACCCTCTTTGGGGCGGTCTTTAACAGTTAAAAACTCAAGTAGACTCGACCGGTTTCCCATTCCTCA
>CAZKQY010000599.1:0-5941 GCA_964555005.1 uncultured Syntrophotalea sp.
GACCGTATCAGCATCCCGTAAGGCGCGCCGCGGCAAGATACTCACCGCAGGCAATCGTTTACCCTGTAACTTCAGGTCGACAAAGCTGCCCACCGCCAGGGGCGGACGTTCATCTGCGGCCGGTTGTTGCCGCAAATAAGGATCATCCACAGCAACCACCACGCGAGCCATGCGACCCAGAGGATCGACCTCGCCCAGGGACCGCACCAACCTCCCCGGCCAATCATAATGGATCGCCCCGGCGGTAAAAACTACCGTCGCCGCCGCCCCCCGACCGCCGCCGCGAGGGATATTCAACCAAGGCAATGCATCCAGAGGAAGTGGCACCACAATTTCTGCCGTATCGGTACCGAGCAAGGTCCCCACGATGCCCCCCCCTCGGACGTACTGGCCCAGATCAATACTCTCACTGAGCACCAGACAATTGAAGGGCGCGCGCACTTCGGTGCGTTGCAGATCCATACCGGCCTGTTGCAAGGCAGCCTTGGCGGCGATCACCCGACCCTCGGCATTTTTCAGTTGCGGTTCGTAAAGCACCAGAGGGTTGGGATCCCCCTTCCCCACCTGCAGCCGTTGCCACTCATCGCGAGCCACTCGCGCCTGTCCCCTGACCTTGGCCAATTCCAGCTCCGCAGCAGCCACGTCCGCCTCAGCCCGTTGAATCGCCAATTGATAGTCGATAGCTTCAAGCCTGAACAGGATATCGCCTTTTTTAAACATGCCCCCGGCGATGAACTCGGCGGCCAGGAAGGTAACCCGACCGCTCACCTGGGCAACAATTTCAGTCTGCTGGCGGGCCTGCACGGTCCCGGTGGCGACCACCGTCACGGTGTGCTCACGGTACTGCACCGTCACCGTTTCCACCAGCGCTCCGGCAAATTCCTGAACTTCCTTAACCGGGGCCTGGCGGCTGTGAATAAGCATCGCCAATATGGCCCCACCGACCAACAACACCAGAAACGGCAAGGCGATCTTCAGCACAGTAGTTCGACTCATGATTTATAATCCTTTGTCCTGCCGTTGTTCAACAAACGAATCCATCCAATGGCCACCCAGCGCCCTGGCCAAGGAAATACGGGCCACGATGCGCTGTCGCCTGGCCTGGAGCAGAGCGCTTTGAGCTTCGGCATGGGAAATTTGCGCCGTCAGCACCGGTAAATATTCGGAAAGACCCTGCAAATAGCGATCGGTGGAAAGACGCAACGCCCCGCCAGTGGCAATCACCCGCTCTTCCAGTAATTCAATGCGCCGGGACCCGGTTCTTTCCTGAACCAGGGCATCTTCCACCTCCTGAAAAGCCTGCAACACTTTCTGCTGGTAAAAACCCAGGTTCTCGCGAAACAGAGCACGAGTTCGATCGACTTCGGCCTTACGCCGGCCGCCATCCATTATCGGCTGAGCCAGATTGACCAGCAGGTTCCAGAAAATATTGGGCGAATCCAGGAGACTGCCAAGCTCGCTCCCGGCACCGCCGTAATCGGCCAGCAGATTAAAGGCCGGAAAGCGTTCGGCAATGGCCGCAGCGACTCGAGAATCAGTGGCCTGCAAACGACTCAACGCCCCGGCGATATCGGGCCGCCGCTGCAGCAGAGTCGCCGGCAACCCCACAGGAAAAGCCCCCTCCAGAGCCGGCAATTCGGCGAGACTGCCGGCGGCTAATCGCTCGGGAAATCGACCCAGCAGCACCGCAAGAGCATGCTCAGCGGACGCTAAGCCGGCCTCAAAAGCCGGCCGCCCAGCCTTTGCCGCTGCCAAATTCTGCCGCGACTGATAGACATCCAGAGCCGGCACCAATCCTTCACGATACCGATTTTCCACCCGCTGCAGGGTATCCGCAAAAGAAGCAATGGTGCCATCGACTAACACCAGCTGCGAACGTTGTTCCACCGCCAGATAATAAAGGTCGGCCAACCGAGCCGACAGAGAAAGATAAAGTGCCGCGAGATCCTGACGGGCGGCCAGGGTATCGAGACGGGCCGCCTCGGAGCGAGATGCCAACTTATGCCAGAGGTCCAGCTCAAATCCGGCCGCCACCGAAAGCTGATAACTGTTATCGGTTTGCACTCCCGACAGCCCCTGCTGGCGAACCCTTCCGGCGGCCCCCTGCAGACCAATCGTTGGCCATTGCGCCGCGCCGACAATACGTGCCTGCGCCTCAAACTGCTCGAGACGGGCATAAGCCTGTTCGAGATCGAGATTATGAGTAAACGCCTGCGCCATCAAACTATTTAGCAGGGGATCCCGAAACTGTTCCCACCAGCGAAGCGGCGCCTCCGCAGAGGCGCCGCTGGCGCCAGCAAAGCTATGCGGAAGCGGACCCGGCAGGGTCACCGACTGCGGCAAATGCACGCAGCAAGCGCTGAGCCAAAAAGCCACGAACACCAGGGCGGACCGACTTAGCCACCAGCTCATGATGCCTCCATGCCGTTAACGAGAAAATCAACCAACATATCAATCTGGAAAGACGCAAAATAGCGGTTTACAAGAACCGAGTCACGAAAACGCAGAATCCACTCGATAAAGGCTCGCAGAACCTCCTCCACCGATGCCAAGAAAACTTGAACCATAGCAACAATATGGCGCAGCAACACACAATGGTCACCATTGGAGACAAAAAGTTTTCGTGCCGCATTGAAAAAACACTGCTGCGTATCCGGTTGAGGCATAACTTCTCCAACGGGCAAAAGGAACAAAAGAAATTTCCAACCCCACTAAAACAAACGGTCGATTTGCGGGTCAAGCCCCCCGCTGACCACCCAAAAAGGGCTTTTTATTTCCATCCTGGCTGCCACTCAAGGCTCTCAAAAAGATCGCATTTTCAATTGATTAAAACCAATTCCTTTAATTGGGGCATTAACCCATTTTTAACGCCAGCATCAATCTCACACCGATGGCCCCGCAGATTTAATACGAATAGATAATCATTCAAAATCAGACACACGACAAAAATTTACCAATATATTCTTCCGATGTTGGCTAAGGTTGTTTTATAATTCGACACTATCTCTCGCTGTATGGCACAGCGAATCAGCACCCTGAAAAGGCAGCGGAAATCTGTGGCAAACACCCACAGAATACGCTCTGCCTGAAACTCGACATCAAGCGTATGTTTTTCACCACGACGAAAGGAACCAGTATGAGCCTTGAACAACGGGTTACAACAGGTTTTGCCGGGCTGGACAAAATCCTCGACAGCCTGCGCATCGGCGACAACGTCGTTTGGCGTACCGAAAGCGTCAATGATTATCAATATTTTGTAACCCCTTTCGTCCACCATGCTTTGGCTAACAACCGCCAGATCGTTTACATGCGTTTTGGCCAACATAAACCGTTGATCGACGAATCAGCCCCGATCACCGTCCATCAACTGGACGCTTATCGAGGCTTCGAACCCTTTGCCACCCGAGTCCACAATATCATCACCGAAACCGGTCCGGGGGCCTTTTACGTTTTCGATTGTCTTTCCGATCTGTTACTGGCCTGGGCAACCGATGCCATGATCAGCAACTTCTTTCAGGTTACCTGCCCCTACCTGTTCGAACTCGACACCATTGCCTATTTCGCCCTGATCCGCAGCGGCCACTCATTTCAAACCATTGCCCAGATCCGCCAGACCACGCAACTGCTACTCGACATCTATACCTGCAATGGCCAAAACTATGTGCATCCGATGAAGGTCTGGCAACGCCATTCGCCGACCATGTTCCTGCCCCACCTGGAACAGGATGCCGACTTTGTGCCCATCGCCAACAGTTATGATGCCACCAACCTGACCAATATCTATCTGGGCTTCGCGCACAATGCACGACGGCAACTGGATTATTGGGACCGACTCTTTCTCGAAGCCGAGCAGCTGGTCAACAACCCTTCCCCCCAACAAATGCAGCTGCGCATGATCGATCAGTTGTGCCGGGTGATGATCGGCCACGATGATCGCATGCTGGATTTGGCACGGCAATACTTCAGCCTTGAGGATCTGCTGGATATCAAGTCCCGCACCATCGGCACCGGATATATTGGTGGCAAAACCGTCGGCATGTTACTGGCCCGCAACATCTTACTGCAGGATTTCGACTTCGACTGGCAGCATTACTTCGAACCCCATGATTCCTTTTTTATCGCCTCCGACACCTATTTTTCTTACATCGTCCACAACGGCTGGTGGAAGCTCTTAATGCGGCAGAAAACCACCAAGGGCTACTTTTCCATAGCCAACGAACTCCAGGAAAAACTGCGGCAGGGCATCTTCCCTCCCGAGGTACAAGCCAAGTTTCAAGAAATGCTCGAACATTTCGGTCAGTACCCGATTATCGTCCGCTCCAGCAGCTTGCAAGAAGACAGCTTCGGCAATGCCTTCGCTGGAAAATACGAAAGCTTTTTCTGTGTCAACCAAGGAACACCCGAGGAACGCTACGAACAATTCGAAAATGCGGTACGAGAAATTTACGCCAGCACCATGAGCGAAGACGCTCTCACCTATCGCCGCCAGCGCGGCCTGGACCAGCACCAGGAACAGATGGCGCTACTGGTACAACGGGTATCCGGCGCCTACCATGATCATTACTATTTCCCGGAACTGGCTGGCGTCGGCGTCTCCCACAACACCTTTGTCTGGGACAAAGACATGGATCCCAAGGCCGGAATGCTGCGTTTAGTGTTCGGCCTCGGTACCCGCGCAGTAGATCGCGTCGAAGGCGACTACCCGCGCATCGTCGCCCTGGATAACCCGCTGAAACAGCCTCACCACGGCTTTGATGATCTGCGGCGCTTTTCCCAGCGGGACGTGGACCTGTTGGATGTCAACCATAACACGCTAAAAACCATGTCGCTGTTAAACTTGGGGAACCATTGCCTGAATCTTGACATGGAGCGCTATGCGGTACGCGATCACGATCTGACCCAACAACTGAAAAAACGCGGTGACAAAGACCAGGTCGCCTGGCTGCTGACCTTTGAAAAACTATTCACGGAAACCCACTTTACCGAAATTATGCAGCGCATGCTAAAAACACTAGAGAAAACCTATTGTTACCCTGTGGATATCGAATTCACCGTCAACTTCAGTGACGGCGAAACCCCCAAAATCAACCTCTTACAGTGCAGACCGCTACAGACACGAGGCCAGGAACGAGCCGTGCAAATACCGGAAGACCTGGAAGCCGAACGGATCTTCTTTTCCTCACAGGGGCACTTTATGGGCGGCAACGTTAGTCAGTCGATCCAATACCTGATTTGGGTCGATCCCCAGGAATACAGCGTCCTGCCCAGATCCGACAAATATGAAGTCGCGCGTCTGGTGGGACATCTGAATAAACGACACTGCAACAAACAGAACAATCCGACCCTGCTCATGGGGCCGGGCCGCTGGGGCACCAGCACCCCATCCCTGGGGATTCCTGTCCGCTTTGCCGAAATTAACAACGTCACCGCTCTGGTCGAAATCGCTTTTACCAGTGAAGGACTGATGCCCGAACTTTCCTTCGGCACCCATTTTTTCCAGGATCTGGTGGAAACGGAAATATTCTACCTGGCCCTGTTCCCCGAGAATCCCTGCTGCCAGATCAATTCAGATTTTCTCAACCGGCAACGCAACCTGCTGAAGGAACTGATACCAACCAGTAGCCGATTCAACAAGGTTATCAAGGTCATGCAACTGGAACAGGAATTGTACCTGATGTCGGACGTAGTCTCCCAAAGGGTGATCTGTTTTCACTGATCGTAACAATCTTTAAAACATGCCACTTGATGCAAAGAGCCCGGCCAAAACCGGGCTCTTTGCCTGTCTATCTGTAATAACAACGAAAAACTGCCGAGTCAAACTCGGCTCTTAAGCCCTATTGCTAAACCGTTAAAACACCGCGAGCCCCTGATGTTTGCTAATTAACAGCGTTAATTTCATGGTCACCTCATTCTGCTAAAATGGATAAAAAAAACCGCCGGA
>CAZKQY010000600.1:0-1547 GCA_964555005.1 uncultured Syntrophotalea sp.
GCAGGCGTTCTTAACCGGGGGGATCTGGTAATCATCACCATGGGCAGCCCATTAGCCGCCCAGGGAACCACCAATCTGATGAAGGCCCACCGACTCGGCGACAGTTTTGATGATCCCGTCGATTGAGGACGTCTTGACCCCGCCCCCCTTGCTGGCTTATGCTCCACTTCTCCAAGTGAACAAGAAAGGCAGACCATGAACAAAAAAGCGATAATACTCTACAGCGGCGGCCTCGATTCAACCACCTGTCTTGCCATTGCCCGAAACGAAGGCTTCGCCCCTTACACCATGAGCTTCGATTACGGCCAGCGGCATACCGTGGAACTAACCAAGGCGGCCCACTACGCCCCCAAACTTGGCGCCGTTGAGCATCAACTTGTCAATATCGACCTGCGTCGTATCGGCGGCAGCGCTTTGACTTCCGATTTGGCGGTACCCAAAAACACCGTCAACGAGGGCATTCCCATTACCTATGTACCGGCCCGTAACACCATCTTTCTCTCCTTTGCTCTGGCCTGGGCCGAAGTACTCGGCGCCTTTGACATCTTTATCGGCGTCAACGCCCTTGATTATTCGGGCTATCCCGACTGTCGGCCGGAATATATCACCGCCTACGAGACCATGGCCAACCTGGCCACCAAAGCCGGCGTGGAAGGCCAGGGGCGCTATCGCATCCATACCCCGCTGATCGATCTCACCAAAGCCGCGATTATTCGTCGCGGCCTGAATCTGGGCGTCGACTATGCCCTGACCCACTCCTGTTACGATCCGACCCCGAATGGCCAAGCCTGCGGTGCCTGCGATTCCTGCCGCTTGCGACTCAAAGGCTTTCGCGAAGCCGGCGTCGAAGATCCCGTACCCTACGTCCAGAAAGAGCAGTAGACCATGAGCACCGTGCGCGACATGCAGATGGAGCGGGACACCCGCAATATCCCCATCGACAAGGTGGGCGTCAAGGACATCCGTTATCCCATCGTGGTGATGGACAAAAACAAGGACCAGCAACACACCGTGGCCCGCATCAACATGTACGTGGACCTGCCCCACCACTTCAAGGGCACCCACATGAGCCGCTTCATCGAGATTCTCAACCGATACCGCGGTGAAATTACCATGCGCAACATGGGCAACATCCTGCAGGAGATGAAGGACCGCCTGGAAGCAAGTTGCGCTCATCTGGAAATGGAATTCCCCTATTTCATCGAAAAAGAAGCGCCGGTCTCCAAAGCCCGCAGCCTGATGGAATACCGCTGCCGACTGAGCGGCACGCTGAGCGAACACAAGGATTTCGTGCTCGGCGTAGAAGTACCGATGACCTCCCTCTGTCCCTGTTCCAAAGAGATCAGCCAGCGGGGCGCCCACAACCAGCGCAGCGCAGTGCAGGTCGAGATCCGCTCGGAGAAGTTCGTCTGGATCGAGGATTTGATCAGCTGGGTGGAAGACTGTGGCAGCGCCCCGGTCTATTCTCTGCTCAAACGGGAGGATGAAAAGGCAGTCACCGAACAGGCTTACGACAACCCTATGTTCGTCGAAGATATTGTACGGGC
>CAZKQY010000601.1:0-2397 GCA_964555005.1 uncultured Syntrophotalea sp.
ACTGCGAACAACGATTCAGGATTCATGCGGTCTAAAACCTCCGGGTAGTGAAATGACCCCCTGTCATACCATTACCCACTCGAAATAGCGACGAGCCCATTTTCGCGAGACACTTTGCCGGTAACACCACCTCCTTGAACCGTTTTTCCAGTCAGGCGGGGCCGCTCTTTGACAATTCAGCTGATTTTAAGGCGATGCTGGACGCGTTCTCCTGTTTCTGGGCGAGCGGCATTGGCCACACCCTCGGTTGCGGTTTTTCAGAAGCTATGCTGCGCCGCCTGAAGCCTTAGCCGTAAGCAAACCGGGCGTAGGTTTTTGCAAACGACGCGGCCTGATCGTGGGCATGGCAACTGAATCGCAGGGTCAGCCCACGGGCATGACGGATAAACCGCCCGGCAAAGTAGACAAGATCTTGAATCACCGTCTTGATCCGCCGCCGCTGCTTGGCGCGTCTCGCTTGGGCCTTGCCCATCAGGCCGACCTGGCCCACGGCCCGCAGGATGTTGTAGGCCAGGGCCGAACAGCTCATGACCAGGGCGTTGGTGGCGAACTTGCCTGACGGCAACCGCTCCAGGTCCATGTCGCTCTTGAGTTCGGAATGGTACTGCTCGCACAGCGCATGCCCCTTGTAGAGCTCGATCACCTTGTCCTTGGCGACGGTCAGGTTGGTCCACCAACCCTCGATCTCGACGTCGGGGACCAGCAACGGCGTGCCATCCTTCTCGAAGTAACGCTCCGTGGCCCGCAGCACACGGCGGGCCCTGATGGTTTTTTCTTTGCCATCCTCGTCCCTGTAGGTGCGCTCGACGATTTCCGTCATGATGGCGATACGACCCTTTTTGTCTTGTTTGATCATCTTGCCCTTGGCGAAGATCTCAGTTGCTCGAGCCGGGACGTCGGTCTTTCGGGGATTCCACTTGACGATGAAGTCGGTTTGCTCGCCGGCCAAGGTTACCAGCGTCATGATCGCATCGTGGGCACTGTCCAGCCGCACCAGCAAGGGAGCCTCGGTCAATTGCCGGCTCTTGTGGATGGCCCGCAGCAGAAAAGGAACGAAGCCTCCCTGGGAATGCTGGGAGCCGGGGCGCTGCTCGATCTCCAGGCACCACCCCTCCAGGCCCAGCCAGGCCGCGATAGGGGCAAAGCCGTTGAACTTGCGGTAGGTCCAGGAGACACCCTCTTTCTTGGTGTTGGAGTTGTCCTGAGTGAAGACGTCCAGGTCCAGCGGCATGTGCCCCGATGGTAGCGTAGACAGCGCGGCCTTGGCCTTCTTCAGCAACTCGACGGTGCAGAGGTTGACGATGGGGCGAACCGCTTCGGCGACCTTGTCCATGCGCTGGCGTAGGGTTTCGGGGGAGGGCACGTCCTGCACGCCCAAGGCCGCCGCAAAAAATTCATCATCCTCCCAGAAGGGGCGGATGGCCTCGAAGTCGCTCTTTCCCTGACAGAGCAGCCCAAGATAACAGCGCAGCACGTCGGCGGTGGCGATTCCCTGGCAGGGCGCAGCTTTGGCCACCCGAGAGGCCAGCGTGGTGTAACGGTTGACGGCCAGTCCGACCAGGGCCATGCCGGACTGGGAGGTGTAGAATTCGCTGTCGGACTGCGCGATGGTGAACCGTGGAAACGTCACAAAAAATCTCCTTGGGTGAATTTCGAAGCGGTTCGATAGCAGCAGAAAAATCCAACAAAATCGGCTGATTATCAAAGATCGAACGAGAAATTACGATTGTAAACTCACTGATTCAGGATGATGTATGACATCTCTCTGCCCCGAGAAGATCCATTTTTTCTACCTTGTATCCAAGGCCTTTGGCTTCGGTTTTTGCTATTTTAATCGCTGCCTCCAATGACAGCTCATCCTTGCCAGTGCCCGTTGACCCCGCGCAGGATGCCATGGCCAGGGAAAACAATAAGCAAAAAATACATACAAATAATGTGCGCATTATTCACTCCTAAATTATCTGGCGACTGGCCTCTCACTGATTCAGGAACTCTTATTTTTCCCAAAAACAGCGTTATAAATTAAAGCTAATGCAAAAATAATTACAAAAAATCCAACCCAATTTGGGACAGGTAATCGATATAAATATGACCAACCCTCCTTTAAAATCCGAATACCTATCCATATAAGAAGTAAACCAAATATTAAATTAATAACTTTTGAAAACATCGGGGCCGTTCCTATAAAATGAATTACCTGCTTAACTCAGTAACTAATTCACCTACTACATATCCTTTAATTCCTGGAGGATTTAGTGTCGGTGGCGTTGCGGGAAACATACTCGTAATAAAATCAAGCGACCCTTGAGGATTAAGCAGAACCTGAGATGTGACAGAAGTGGTTACTACACCACCCGTCGCAACATCATAGAGCGCATATGCCTTCAAAGCCACAGC
>CAZKQY010000602.1:0-1662 GCA_964555005.1 uncultured Syntrophotalea sp.
TCATTAGGCGGCAGACGGCGTAAATCCTCGTTCTGAAACAGCAGTTCTCCCTCTACGACTTTGCCCGGTGGTTGAACCAGCCGCAACAGCGACAGGGCCGTGACCGATTTGCCGCACCCCGATTCACCGACTAAGGCCAGGGTTTCCCCCCGGTCGATGGTAAATTCAAGGCCGCGCACCGCCTTGACCAGGCCTGCGGCGGTAAAAAAATAAGTCATCAGGTTGCGGACGTCGAGCAGCGGACTCATGTGGTTTCCTTTAGAGGTGTAGGCGCGATCAAATCTACATGGAATAACGGAGTCGGTCAAGGCGGCCTTCAGCATCTGTTATGATATTAAAGAAGTCGTGTGTCGTGCTAGAATCTTCAGCAGGTTGTTATTCGATTACTAGATGGCCTCCTAGGCCACTTGGATAAAAGGAAGGGGCAGCTGTTTATGGATTATGGAGAGAAAATGTCACGCTGGGTTGATTTGCATTTGCATAGTAGTTGTTCCGACGGGGTATTGCCTCCGGCGGAGTTGGTGCGTAAAGCGGCCGCTGCCGGGTTTTTTGCAGTCGCCATTGCCGATCACGATAATGTCGATGGTATCGACGAGGCCCTGGCCGCAGGTCAAAGTTGCGCTGTGGAAGTTTTGCCTGCGGTGGAACTGTCGGTGGCCTGGCAGGGGTTTCAAGATATTCATCTGCTTGGATACTGTTTTGATCCTCATCATACGGAGTTGTGCGCCGTCCTGGCCGAATTTCGTGATTTTCGCAATAACCGCAATGAGCAGATCGTGACAGGAATCAACCAGCGTTTGGCCGCCGAAGGGCAGTTCCCCCTGGATTTCGCTGCCATTCGACAGCGAGCCGACGGTACCCTCGGTCGTCCCCATATCGCTTTGGAACTTATCGCTCAAGGTTATGTTCGTAATAAAGATGAGGCTTTTGAACGTTATCTGGTGCCCTGTAATGTGGCCAAGAAATTTTTCCCCATGGAGGACGCGATTGGTCTTATTCAACGGGCCGGCGGCGTAACCTCTCTGGCCCATCCTACGTATATCAGCCGAGATCGGAAGGTGCTGAGTCAACTGTTCGATGATTTTGTGGGTTGTGGTCTGGAAGGTATCGAGGTGTATAGCAATCAAGCCAGTAATGACGATATCGACTGGTTTTTAAGTGAGGCCAATCGCCGACAATTGCTGGTAACCGGTGGCTCGGATTTTCATGGAGGGCATCAGGAGGAGCTAATAATAGGCGGTCTGCGGGGTAATTTGCGAATCCCTTATGGCTGTGTAGAAGCCTTGTGGGCCGCTGCCGCCCGGCGTCAGGCGTCAGGCCGGTAATTCAGGTTTGGCTTCCAGGTCGTAGATAACGGTCATACAGCCCATGGGTTTTATGGTGCTGATGGGCAAGGGCTCGCCCTGCTGCCAGGCTTTGAGCACGGCCCTTTTTTCCCGGCCGGTGACCAATACGAGGATTTCCCGACTTTGACTCAGTGCTGCAGCGCTCAGAGTGACCCGTTGGCTGGGCGCTTTGGGAGCTTGTAGAACGGGTTGTACCAGTGCTTTTGCGAGGTGCGGTGCGTCCGGAAAGATACTGGCGGTATGACCGTCGTTGCCAAGACCGAGCAGGGCCAGGTCAAACGGGAGGGCCTGCCGTACCAGCGGCTCATATTGTTGG
>CAZKQY010000603.1:0-3855 GCA_964555005.1 uncultured Syntrophotalea sp.
CCGGCTTCGTTGCCGACCGCAAGGCCGTCGAGCAATACCGGGAGACGGCTCACGAGCTTCTTCGGGAAATTGAAGAAGCCCGGGCAGAAAACAACGATGCCGAAATCCAGCGGCTTGAGAATGAAATGACCCAGATCACCGCCGCAATCAACGAGGCGGTTGGTCTGGGTGGCAAACTCCGGAAATCCAACGACAAGCGGAAGAACATCCGCGACGCCTTCCGGAGTGCCGTGAACCGGGCCATCACGTATCTGGAAAAGTATGACAAGCCGCTGGCCGCCCACCTGAAGGAGTCCATCAAGTGCGGCAACGAACCGGTCTACCGGACCGAAGAGGAGATCGTTTGGGAGGTCCGCCCGATAGTCAACGAGTGACCCGGGACCACCCAGGAAGAAAAAACTAAAAAATATTTCCGCTACGCCAAATGTAGCCATTGCGACGCCGGATGTAGCGCCTTCCCAATGAAGGCGCGATCCGGCGTTTTTTATTGGTCAGCACAGGGTTGGCCACCGGGCGTGCCAGAACTTCCGAACAAGGAGACTGGCAATGGCACAAGTCAACAAAGCAACCCTCACCCCACCAAAGCGGCGACTCATCGAATTGATGCAAGACATCAACTTCGGCCGCATCACCAACATTCCGGTTCACGACGGTGAACCGGAACTCACCCCTGACACGGTCATCGAGCGCGAAATCAAGCTGGGCGGACAGATCGGTCCCAGGCCTGAGCGCGACCAGGCTGACTTCACTCTCAAGCAAGAGGTCGTGATGCTGCTGGAGCAGCTCTCACAGATGGGCAGCGGAAAAGTCTGCCTAATCGAGATCAAGCATGGCCTGCCTTTCCTGATGCGCATCGAGGAACGGGCAGCCTGAACACGTAACGACCTTAACCCTTAGACACTGGACAACAAGCTGGACGCATGGCGGAGGCTGTTGTGGGTGTCGCCGAGCCGAATACGGCAATTGGCGGCGTACCTACGACCCCTTCGCCCACGCGACAGCTTTGTCCTGTGATCTGGCCCGTGCCGACACCCACGCGGACCTCCTCCTCGCTCCGAGGAGGCTCCGATGGTTTCACACAATTCTTACGATGGCATCGACAAGTATGCCGCCGATCTTATTCGGCACAAAGCACGTCAACTGGTCGGCAAGGCCGGATTTACCGAACACGACCGACCTGATCTCGAACAGGAACTGATGATCGATCTGCTGCAACGGATGCGGCATTTCAACCCAGCCAAGGCCAAGAAGACCACCTTCATGGCGCGGATCGTCGAGCGTCACATCTCGACCATTCTTGAAGCCAGGTTCGCCCAATGCCGGGACTGGCGACTCTGCCAAACCTCACTAAACGAACCCCTGGACAACGGCGAAGGCGACACCACCGAGCGCATTGAGTTTCTTGATAGCGATGGCTCACTGGGAAGCCACCCAAGGCTGACCAGGGAACGGGTCGCCAATGAAATCCGCATGGATCTCGACCGGGCGATTGCCTCATTGCCGGATGAGCTACGGGATCTGTGCGAACGCCTGCGCGACGACACCATGGCAGAAATCGCCCGGGAGATGGGCGTTCCCCGCACCACCCTCTACGACCGGCTGAGCAAACTCCGTGACGCGTTCCGCGAGGCCGGACTTGAGGACTACCTGTGATCTCCGACGCATCAGCCCCGGCTCCGGTAAGTAAGCACCGTGCCGCATGGTGCGGCCATCCGGGGCCTCGGAAACCAGAACCTGAATCAAGAGGAGATCAACCATGACTCACGACACTTATAAATACCGTTTTGACGAATCGGTCCCGGCGCAAGAACTGGAAGACACCTTCATGCTGGCGATGCTTGCCGTCGAAAGTCTGCATGGACGTTCCCGGGTGCGTATGGAGAGCCGCTTCAACCTGGATAAATCCAGTCGTACCTGCGTGATCGACGCATCATCCGACGTCGGTAGCGACCTGGCTCGCATCTTCACCGGCTTCGCCACCAAGGAATACGGTGAGCGTTCGGTAATGATTGAACGTTCCCAGCCATCGGGCTGCGCCTGTGCCTCCAAACGTCACGCCGCGCCCGCTGCCGCTGCCACGGGGGTGGCGGTATGAGCGAATTGATGACCACCACCTATTCTATGTGGCGGCTGTTCCGCAACTGTCGTATGGCCTGCAAGTGGCGCTACATCGACGAGCTGGTGCCGCTCGAGCGCGATCCCAACCTGGCCTTCGGCGCAGTCATCCACGACTGTCTGGAATGCTGGCACGGTGAGCGGGATCTGGCCAATGTCCTCGATCACCTCGACAGGACCTATCCGAACCGGGCGCAGGACGATCATCAGCAAGCGGACTGGCACCTGGCTAGAGCCATGATGAGCGCCTATGCGGAACGCTACCCAGCCGAAGATTTCGAGGTCATTGCCCTCGAGAAAACATTTGAAGGCCACATCGTCAATCCGGCGACCGGTGCCATGTCTCGCAGTTTCATCCTTGCCGGAAAGGTGGACGGTATTGTCCGTCAAAACGGCCAGTATTTCTTGCTCGAACACAAAACCGCCGCGCAGATCGACGCCAGTTATCTGGAGCGGTTGTGGACCGACTTCCAGATCATTCTCTACGCCTGGTACCTGGAGCAGACCCTCGGCATCACGGTCAGCGGCATCATCTATAACGTCCTGGTCAAAGCCCGACTGCGTCAGGGGAAAGGTGAAACCGAAGCTGAATACGAAGCCCGCCGAGACGAGCTGATCGCCAAGTCGAAAACCGGCAAGAGCAGCGCCAAACGCAAACTACCGGAGGAGGACGACGCCTTTCAGCAGCGGCTCCAGGAAAAGTACCTCGAGCCAGGCATGTTCCACCGCGAGATGCTCTACATCTCCCGCGATCAGTTCGAAGAGCTGCGGGCCGAGCTGTGGGAACTCTCCAAGGCCATGCTCGACGCCCGTCGACGCAATGTCTTCTACCGCAATACCGGTTTCTGTTTTCAGTACGGAAGACCCTGCGCCTACTTCCAGCTCTGCCGTTCGGGCGGAAACCCCAACGTTATCGAAAACCATTTCCAACGAATCGCCCCGCACGAAGAACTGCGGGACGGAGCCGGTGAAGACGCCGCTCCGGTGTTTTGAAATCCCAACCATAAGGAGACGAAGCCATGCTTCCCAAGACTAGAACCAAACCCAAACACACACTCTCGGACCTCACCGCCTTAGTGTATGGCCCGAGCAAAATCGGCAAAAGCACCTGGTGCTCCAGAGCCGAGGATGCCTTGTTCCTGGCGACCGAGCCGGGGCTGAACGCCCTTGAAGTGTTTCAGACGCCGATTACCTGCTGGGATGACCTGCTGCAGGCCTGTGCGGAGATCGCTGAAGGCAAGCATGAGTTCAAAACCATCGTCCTCGATACGGTGGATAACGCTTATAAGATGTGTTCGGACTACGTCTGCAAAAAGTTCAAGATCGAGCACGAGTCCGACCTTGGCTACGGCAAGGGTTATGCGCTGATCAACAACGAGTTTCAGCGGGTAATCAACAAACTCGCCTTCCTGCCCTACGGGCTGATCCTGATTTCGCACTCACAGGAGCGGGATATCGAAACCCGCACCGGCAAGCACACCCGCATTGTTCCAACGCTGCCGGATAAAGCGCGAAAGCTGGTCACCGGACTGGTCGATTTGATCCTCTTTTGCGACCTTGACATGAAACCCGGTGAGGACGGCAAGCCTGCCTGGCAACGGGTGATGCGCACCAAGCCCAGTCCCAACTACGACGCCGGTGACCGCACCGGCCGACTCCCCGAAGTCATCCCCCTTGATTTTATGAGCTTCATAAAAGCGTTCAACAGCACGGCAACCGTAGCTGCGGCGAGTGCCGCAC
>CAZKQY010000604.1:0-3970 GCA_964555005.1 uncultured Syntrophotalea sp.
GGCGAGCCTCCCTGAGGGTCAAGCCTGCATAGGCCAAAGCCACTCCTCCGGCCTGCCCAGCCGCAGCGGGTTCTTCAGCCGGTGCCGCATTGACAAACCCCAGGTCGCCAGGCTCAAGAAAAGGCTGGTCGGCCATGACCACCGCCCGTTTTATCTTATTTTCAAGCTCCCGCACATTGCCCGGCCAATTATAATCCCTCAAGGCGGCCATGGCACCTTGGCCGATACCCCGAACCTTTTTGCCGAACTCGCCACTGTAGCGATGCAAAAACAGATGCGACAACAAAAAGACGTCGTCTTCACGCTCCCGCAGAGGAGGTAACTCGATACTAATTACTCCGATACGATAAAAAAGGTCCTCCCGAAAGGTACCCTGCCCAATGGCCTGCTGAATATCGATATTAGTCGCCGCCACTACCCGCACATCGACTTCGATGTCCTGTCGGCCGCCGACTCGCTGGATGACCCGCTCCTGTAAAAAACGCAAAAGCTTGACCTGCAGCGCCGCCGGCATCTCACCAATTTCATCAAGAAACAACGTCCCGCCCTGGGCGTACTCAACCTTACCCTTAACCAACGACTGGGCTCCGGTAAATGCCCCCTTCTCGTGGCCAAACAGTTCCGACTCCAACAAATTTTCCGGAATTGCGCCACAGTTGATGGGCACAAAGGGACCGTCCTTGCGCAGACTCTTGTCGTGCAACGCGCGAGCCACCAACTCCTTACCGGTACCGCTCTCACCCAAAATAAGCACCGGCACATCAACGGAAGAAACCTTGCGGATGGTGGCAAAAATCTCCTCCATTTTTGCACACTGGCCAAAAATCCCCGATACAGAAACCTGTTCGGTTTGAGTGGCCTGAAGCAAACTAAGGTTTTCCTCTTCCAAGGTTGCCAGATGAAAGGCCCGTTGCAAAATAATTTTCAACTCGGTCAGTTCGATAGGCTTACTGTAAAAATCGTAAGCACCGAGCCCGATCGCCTTGAGTGCGTTTTGCCGGTCCTCATTGCCGGACAGCACAACAACCTTGGTGGCAGGTGCTTCGGTAAGAATGGCCTTCAAACCGCGTAACCCTTCGCTAGCACCGTCGCTATCAGGGGGCAAGCCGAGATCCAGAGTCACCACCTTGGGCTGGTGGCTACGAAACAGCCGTAACCCCTCATCAACATCGGAAGCAGACAGTAATTTATAATCCCTTTTCAGACCCCACTTCAATTGCTGACGAATCTCGGGGCTGTCATCAATGATCAGTAGTTTTTCCAAAATTGACATAACTCCCAAAACATAGGTATCACCACGAAGAACGCGAAGATCACGAAGAATTCAATAAACATCGAATGGCATTCTTCGTATCCTTCGTAAGCTTCTTGGTAAAAGAAACAAACGAAAGGTTTTCAATAACTGATTACTGATTACTATTCAAAGGCAGTAACACGGTAAAGGTCGTACCCTCCCCCACCCGGCTCTCCACCTCGATACGGCCACCATGGGCTGCGACAATATTCTTGCACTGGTAGAGGCCGATGCCAAAGCCCTTGGCCTTGGTGGTCTGAAAGGGCTGAAACAACCGTTCGCGAATGAATTCCTCGCTCATGCCACAACCCCGGTCTCTCACCTTAAGATAGGCCTCTTGCGCCTGGCCGACCTCCAACGCGATCAACTCTTCGCTGCCACTGGCCTCGCGAGCATTAATAAGCAGATTCTGCACCACCTTCTGAATTTCGGTTGCGTCGATCTGGACAAAAACCGGTTCGCCCGTAACGACCAGTTTATAGTCCCCGGCCAGATGAACCCCCTGTTCGGCCAACTGGCGGAGATCAATGGATACCAACGAAAGCTCCTTGGGCATAACAACGTTTCTCAAGCGAGCAATCAGCTCCTTCATGCTGTCCACAGTGCCAGACAGAGTCTCGAGCATGTCACGCTGAAAATCCGGATCATCCAGATAGTCAGCAGCATTTTCGGTAACCAAAGCCAAATTGGAGGCCAGATTCTTCAGATCGTGAATGACGAAGGTCGACACCCTGCCCATGGCCGCCATCTCCTGGGCGCTGCTAAGTTGAGCCGAAAGTTTAAGGCTGAGTAAGGTCGAAGTCGCCTGGCGGGCCAGCATCTTCATCAGGTCGAAATCTTCATAATTAAGCTGCTCATTGGGATTGGTCGGTCGGCCAAGAAAAATGAACCCTTCCAAGCTCTTTTCAAACAGCAAAGGCACCGCCAGGGTAAACTCGTGTTCTTGACAAAACAACAAGACCTCATTCAAATTCGCAGGATTGTCATCGGCAACATTAAACACCCAATCCCGATCGGTGAGAAAATCTGCAAAAGGGCTGTTCTTGGCAAAAATATGGGACAATCCCTTACCCTCAACCTGATAACCGGAGGCGAACCGATAGCCGCCTTGCTCATCGTCACACAAATAAAGAGCGGCCGCCCCGCAAGCAAAGGTGTCGCAACAAAAGGACAAGATTCCCTGCTGTAGCGCCTCAACGGTGCGGGCTGAAGAAAGATGGCCGGTGAAACGGCGCCATTCTTTTCGATAATCGTACTTGAGCTGGTAAAAGTGCTTGTGCAGAAAGACCTTGGCTTTGCGGCGCAGCTTTTCTGACAGCAACACCAGCACCACCACTAATCCTCCCAACACCGCCACCGAAACAAACATGGCGCGCTTCATGTCCATATTCAGGTAGCGCATCCCCTCGCCAAGCAGACCGAGTCCAACCAGATAAATACTGATCGCCAACAGCACCAGGGAACGATAAGCCATGTCTCGAGACACTCGCACCTTGGCCACCACGCCACCCTGCAGCCGTGAAGCACCAATCAACAACACGCCAATAGCCAGCACCAAAGAACGGACCGGTACCAGATTCATGTCCAGCGAGCGGTAAAAAAGGGCCTGGCTATAGTAAATTCCCAGCATCGACATGATCAGCCCAGCACCAACAATCTCCAATTTAACCCGCAACCGCTCGAAGCGAGAAAGACTTACCAGAGTCCTTTCCAGGTGAAACAAAGCCGTCACCAAACAGGCCATCAAGGTCAGGTAAAAGTAATAACCATAACTACCGAGAAACAACAGCCGTTCCTCGACAAAGTCCGGCGAAAAGAAAAACTCTTCGGACCCCTTCACCACGGTTAATATCGGCAATACCAGAGTAACCACCAACAGGCTCCGCGACAGCCACGAAACCTGGCGTAGCCCCCCATCCCGGGCAAAAGTCAGTACAAACAACAAAAAGCAGAAAGGCTGCCCCGACTCGGCAATCAGGGACCCCTTCTTCAACAGCGCCAAATCGCTCGGATTGGCGATCGCCAACAGATCAAACAGTTCACTGCCGGCACAGCAAAACAAAGCAGCCACCAGAGCATAGACTGCCAGCCCGCCCCTCTGGCGCAGCAGCAGATACAAGGCCAGGGTCAAGGTCAGCAGAATAGTCAGTAATGGTAGATAGAATTCAAACATACTTATAAATACCGTAATTCGTAAGCCACTTTAAAACCGTAATTCGTAATCCGTAAAGCGTAATGGGTTTAGATCTATTGGCTTTACAAAATTTCAACCCGTTACGTATCACGTTTTACGGATTACGAGTCCCTTAGCGAGGAAGCACCGCCTCAATGTGGGGATAAAAATCGCGAATGAACTGTTCCCCCACCGCCTGCGCCTTGTTCAGGTCGTCATCAACAGGCACCACCAGGCGAATGAAGGCCGAATCCCTTCGGTTGTGGAAGATGGAATTGGTCACCTCGGCCAGCTTGAGGGTATATTCGTCCGAAAGGGTCTTCCCCTTGACCTGAAACCAGTAGAGAAATAATTCCTTTCTATAGCCATTCTGATAAACAGCTCGCACCAAGTGGATGTTTTTTCCAGCCACCGACAACTCGCCGGTTTCCGTCGATACTTCCTGCCAGCCGCTACCCGGCAGACAATGCTTCGGCGAATGAATCGGCCCGCTGTCCGGGCCG
>CAZKQY010000605.1:0-2737 GCA_964555005.1 uncultured Syntrophotalea sp.
ACTTTTCCTGGTAATTTACTACTAAGGGGAAAAAGCTCTGTCCTTCCTTCATTTTTTTGCCGGAAACAGCGGTACAGAGGATTTTAGTGCCGCCGTAGGTGATAACTGTAGCCCCATCAGCCTGGCGGGCCATCTTGCCGGTTTCGATGGTCAACGGTTGACCGTTGAATTCAATTTCTACTTTTTGATAAGCCAATTTTTTCTCCTTTATTCTTAGGCGGTCGACCGCAGCAACCAAGTTTTTTTCATATGAGGCATAAAACAGCCAAAGGAGGTTGGCCTGAGACAGAAGTCGGTATTGCCAGATGGCAAATCACACCGATTCCTCTCTCCGGACAGCCTCCCGAGCTGTACCAAAAACTCAGGCAGCAGGCTCTACGCTGCGGCGTAGGGCGTGCTGCCTGTGATTTTACCTGCGAATTCCCAGGGCTTTGATGATAGTGCGATAGCGCTCAACTTCAATCTTTTTCAGATAATCGAGCAGTCTACGTCTCTGTCCAACGATCTTCAACAGACCACGACGAGAATGATGGTCCTTCTTGTGAGTCCGAAAATGATCGGTCAGGTAAGTGATACGCTCGGAAAGCAGCGCAATCTGTACTTCCGGTGATCCGGTATCGCCTTCATGGCGTTTAAACTCGTTGATGATTTCCTGTTTACGTTCTGTGGCAGTCACGATGCCATCTCCTTTCACACTCAGTTCTTTTTCGGATAAGGGCGCGAATGCGCCTAAAAACTTCCAATATCTACCATAGAAACCCAACAGTGTAAAGTTCTATTCACCGCTGTTGAAGACTCTTAACAACTCAAAATCGCCACGTTTTTCCTTGCTTTGTGATGGCGCGAAACGGGCCATGGCCAAAGCCTGACCGTTTAAACTCAAAAGCACTTTCTGCCCTTCGTCAAAAGGGGCTCCAGCAGCCAAATTCTCTAACAGTGGCGGTATGCCATGCTTTAGTTTTTCATAGCCCTCTTTAGAGACTACACAGACCGGATAGTCACGTAAAGCCGAGCTCAAGGACAACAGCTTTTCGCCAATGGCCTGGGAACTGGCCTGTTCAAGCCACTCCAAGGTAACGGCTTCTTCAATGCCAAAACTACCGCTTCGAAGGCGACGCAAAGAGCTAAGATGGGCTGCAGTTCCAAGCTTATGCCCGAGATCATGGCAAAGGGTGCGAACATAAGTGCCCTTGCTGCATTTTACCTCAAAAGAGAGTTGCGGCAACGCCAGATTCTCTACGGTAAGGTATTTAATATGTACCGTCCTCGCTGGCCTTTCAATCTCGATCCCTAGGCGGGCCAGGCGATGTAAAGCCACCCCCTTGATCTTAATGGCCGAATACATGGGCGGAATCTGTTGTAACTCACCGACAATTTGCTGGCAGGCCTGCAAAACGGCAGAATCTTTCAGATGATCGATGGGGCGCCGGCAGGTAACTTCGCCTTCAGCATCCTGCGTAGTAGTTTCAGAACCAAACTGCAGCGTTGCGCGGTAAGTCTTGTCCCCTTCGACCAGAAACTGTACGACCCGCGTGCCCTCCCCTACGGCTACCAGCATCAATCCGGTAGCCATTGGATCGAGGGTACCGGAATGCCCAACTCGACGGGTTTGACATACACGCCGCAGCCGACGCACTACGTCATGGGAAGTCATCCCTGCGGGTTTATCTACAATCAAAACACCGTTCATAGGTCAGGGTAAAAGGCTCTGCAAATGGCTGAAAACCATTTGCTGAATTGTGCCAAGGTCCCCGCTAAGGGTCACACCTGCAGCATTATGATGGCCACCGCCACCTAATTTTCGTGCCAATTCACCGACATCGACCTCGCCCTTGGAACGGAATCCTATTTTAAAGCAATCATCGCTCGCTTGGCGAAAAAGAAGAGCCACCTTAACCCCTCGAATAGATCGCGGATAATTAATTAATCCATCGGTATGTTCCGGCCCGGTTCCGGTCTCGGTAAACATCTGTTCGGTAACGCTAAGAGCACCAATCCGCCCACAATCGGAAATTGTCAAGGTTTTTAGAACTGCGGTCAGCAATCGCAGTTGTTGTGCCGGACGGTTTTCATAGATATTAGCCGACACTTTCCAGGGAGAGACCCCAAGCCCGACAAGTTCCGCAGCAATATTAAATGCCTCGCGATCGGCATTGGAATAACGAAAAGAACCGGTATCGGTGAGTATTGCCGTATAGATACAGGTTGCAACGGACAGCGAAATGGCATGCCCACCCGCCTGCAGGATACGATAGATCAAAGCACCGGTAGCGCAGGCTGTTTCGTCCACATAGTAAATGCTGCCAAAATTTTCTGAATGGGGATGATGGTCAATATTAACCAGGGTCTGGCAATGCTCTTTAAGGTGGCTTCCGGCACGGCGCAATTCCCCACTATCAAGAATAAAACCGGCATCAAAGCGTTGATCCTCTGCAATGGTGTCGACCACCAGAGAGGCACCAGGCAAAAAAGCAAGTTCGTCGGACAGGCCGTCCTGATTGTAAGCTACAACCTCTTTGCCCATTTCCAACAGAGCATTTGCCAACGCCAGAGTCGAGGCAAGGGCATCACCGTCCGGGTTACCATGGGAAGCAATCAAAAATCGCTGACCCCCCTCGATGGTGCTCAAGATGGCATTAATCATGTTCTTCCTTCTGCTTGATCTCTTGCAGCAGCGATGCGATACGATTGCCATATTCAAGAGCGGTATCAAACTCAAAAATCAACTCAGGAACAT
>CAZKQY010000606.1:0-16793 GCA_964555005.1 uncultured Syntrophotalea sp.
GACAAATGAGGCTCACGCACTGTGGTTTCACCGTCAGCATAAAGCCCGGCCAACATGAGAGCCGACTTGACCTGGGCACTGGCAATAGGTGAATCGTAAGAAGAAGCCTGCAATGGCCCCCCTTGAATGGCCAAAGGCGCCCGCTCTCCATCGCAACGCCCCCAGATCCGAGCCCCCATGGACCCTAAAGGACCGACCACCCGCTTCATGGGTCGGCGTCGCAAGTATTGATCGCCACTCAACACGCTGAAAAAGGACTGGCCGGACAACAGACCAAGCATCAGCCGCATAGTAGTACCGGAGTTGCCGCAATCGATAACATCGGCGGGCTCCTGCAGACCGTGTAAACCACGGCCCTCAATACGTAACCGGCCCTCGCCGAGTTCCTCGATAGGGATGCCCATAGTGCGAAAGGCCCGCAAGGTGGCTAAACTGTCCTCGCCTTCAAGAAAGCCGCGTACCAGAGTGGTGCCGCTGGCTAAAGAACCGATCATGATGGAACGATGGGAGATGGACTTATCGCCGGGAACGATTATTTCGCCGCGCAATGGGCCGGAAGATGCGATAGTCTGCTGTTTCATGAATAGAAGTCCGAAGCGCTATCAGAGAAGGGCATCGCGCCGTTCTTTGGAACGCAGAAAAAAGTTAAAAAGACTGTCGTCGTTACCAGCGGAAATATCCTGCTTAAGCTCTGTCAGCATCGACTCAAAACCATCGATCATCTCCAACAACGCCTCACGATTGGTTAAAGCGATATCCCGCCACATGGCCGGATCGGAAGAAGCAATGCGGGTAAAATCGCGAAATCCGCCGGCGGAATACTTAAGGAGATCCTCGCCGTAACGATCATCACTGGCCACGGCGTTGACCAATGCATAGGCCACCATGTGGGGCAAATGACTGATGGCGGCCAGAATACGATCGTGCTTGGCCACATCCATGATCACCACCTCGCTGCCGGCCGCCTGCCACATGCGCCGCACCAGCTCCAACGCTGCCGCATCGGTCCTCTCGGTGGGAGTCAGAATACACCGTCGATTGCGATAAAGAGTAGCGAAAGCAGCAGCCGAGCCGCTCTTTTCAGTCCCTGCGATGGGGTGACCGGGCACAAAAAAAACTCCTTCAGGCACCAATGGTTCAATTAAAGCCACGATGCGCTCCTTGACGCTACCACCGTCGGTAAGAATCGCCCCCGGCTTCATGCGCGGTAACACCCGCGCCGCCATAACCGGCAAACTCATCACCGGCGTGGACAGAAACACCAGATCGGCATCGACTACCGCCGCCTCGGCATCCTGACTGACGTGATCGATCACGCCAAGCTCGAGAGCTTTTTCCAGATTGACCAGCCCCCGGCCCACCCCGGTCACCTCGCCCACCGCTCCGACCGCCTTAAGAGCCAAGGCCAACGAGCCACCGATGAGGCCGGTGCCGATCACGGTCATTTTCGGTATCATTACATCCTGCATTCTATTAAATATCCCTTTCAAGGGGAGAACAAGGCCACCTCAGCGAGAACGAGAATAGGAGCCGAGCACCCGCAGCTCCTGACAGCAGCCCCGTAATTCCTCAATGGCCTCCGCCACCATGGGGTCCTGCACATGACCATCCATATCGAGAAAAAAAACATATTCCCAGGCCTTCTTTTTCATTGGCCGGCTCTCGATCTTACTTAAATTAATACCTCGATTACTGAAAGGTTTGAGCATGCTGTAAAGAATCCCCGGCTCATCCTTAACGCTGAACATGACCGACGTTTTATCCCGGGCGCTCGGTGCCGGAATGTTGCGGCCAATGACCAGAAAACGGGTAAAATTGTTGGGGTTATCTTCGATCTTCTGCTTAACCATCTTTAACCCGTACATGGTGGCAGCCACTTCGCCGGCAATGGCAGCCACGCTCTCATCTTCTGCCGCCATCTGCGCCGCAAGGGCGGTACTGGCTACATCGACCAAGGGCGTGTCGAGCATGTTTTCCTCCAGCCACTGGCGACACTGGGCCAAGGCTTGAGGATGCGAGACAATCGTACGCACATCCTCCATGCGCCCGGTCAGCGAAAGCAAATTGTGTTCAATTTCAAGGAGAATCTCGGCATTGATCTTCAATTCCGAGCGAATAAACATATCGAGCGTATGAGAAACAACCCCCTCGGTAGAATTTTCCACCGGCACCACTCCGTAAGGCGCCCGGCCTCGACAAACTTCCTCAAAAACCGCCGGAATGCTCTTTTGCGCCACCAACTGAGCCGAAAGGCCGAACTGGCGCAAAGTCGCCTGATGGGTAAAGGTTGCCGGCGGACCGAGATAGGCAATCTTCATCGGCTGTTCGAGGGCAAGAGAAGCCGAGATGATTTCACGAAAGACCCGGCGCACGCCATCGGCCGGAAAAGAACCGGCATTGCTTATTAAACGCTCAAAAATAGCCTGCTCACGCCCCGGCACGTAAAATTCCTGGCTACCGTTGGTCTTGGTACGACCAACCTCTTTAACAACCTCGGCCCGGCGATTGAGCAACTCCAGTATCTGATCATCGATCTGGTCAATCCGCTCTCGCAGATCATTGAGATTTCCCTTTGCCATAACAACCCCTTCCGAATAGATTCAAGCTCTACAATCTAGCCAATTCCCACACAAAAATCAACGATGTTGACATGCTAATTTGCCCTTGACCGGCCAGAGACCAGAGGCTAAACTGCCGCAATTCAGACTATTACAGACCCACAAGGAGCGACTATGAGCATATCCATCAAGATCGCCAAATACATCGAGCGGGCCAGCTGGATCCGCAAAATGTTCGAAGAAGGAACCCGACTGCGAGCCGAGCGAGGCGCCGAGAACATTTTCGATTTCACCATCGGCAATCCCTCCACCGAGCCGCCCGCAAGCCTGCAGCGGGAGCTGCTCAAGCTGGCCCAGCAGCCGATTCCAGGCATGCATCGCTACATGAGCAACGCCGGCTACCCGGAGACTCGGCAAGCAGTGGCTGACCATATCTCCAAAAGCACAACACAACAGATCGAGGCACGCCATATAGTTATGACCTGCGGTGCCGGCGGCGGTCTCAACGTGGTGTTGAAAACTATTCTTAACCCCGGCGAAGAGGTGATTATTCTCAGTCCCTACTTCGTTGAATACATGTTTTATATCGATAATCACGGCGGCACAGCCGAAACCGTAGCAACCGATGCAGATACCTTTCAACTCGACATGGCCGCCATCGAAGCCGCCATCGGTCCCAACACCCGGGCCATCATTATCAATTCGCCCAATAACCCCACCGGGGTTATCTACCCCGCCGCCTCCCTGCAAGCCCTGGGGGAGCTTCTGGCCCGCAAGGAACAAGAACTGGGTCGCACCCTGTTTGTTATTTCCGACGAACCCTACGCGCGCCTGGCCTACGAAGGCTACAGCGTTCCTTGCGTCTTTTCCCACATCAAAAACTCGGTTATCGTCACCTCTCACTCCAAGGATCTAGCCCTGCCCGGCGAACGTATCGGCTACTTAGCCGCCAATCCTGCCATGGACGGGGTCGAGAAATTCATGGAAGGAGCCATTTTCTGCAACCGTGTTCTCGGCTTCGTCAATGCCCCGGCGCTGATGCAACGCCTGGTAACCAATCTGCAGGAAGAGAGCGTCGACATTACGGCCTATCAGGAAAAGCGCGACCTGCTTTATCAGCATCTGACCGGACTCGGTTTCAAGATGGTCAAACCACAGGGCGGTTTTTACTTCTTTCCCGAGTCTCCCATGGAAGACGATGTTGCCTTTGCCGGCCTTGCTCAAAAGCACAACATCCTGGTGGTGCCGGGACGAGGCTTCGGCGCACCGGGCTACTTTCGCATCGCCTACTGCGTCGAACTCAAAATGATTGAGCGCAGTTTGCCCGCCTGGGAAAAACTGGCTCGGGAAGCAGGCCTTGGCTAAACAGCCCTTACCAAGCTCCTTTATTTACAGCAAAGCCCGGTGCATCTTCGCACCGGGCTTTGCTGCATAGTGTCCTGCAAAATAGTGCGGAGCAAATAGCCATGCCTCCATACAAGGGCTTAATTTCCTGGATCTCAGGGATAATTAGATCGTTTCCCATATACAAACAGTTCTGTGCCCATCCGGAAATTCCGGATGAAAACCACTATTCGCGTCTACCCAAGAACTAGAAAGGAACGGCCCGCTGGCCGTCCCTTTCTTCTCTCCGATTCAAAACCGATTATTTCGGTCACGAATCATATTCTTCGCAGATATGACGTTTATCCCTTCTGTTTCATCCCAGCCTCGATGATCGCATATTCTGCGAGGGTCAGTTGGCCATCACGGTCCGCATCAGCCGTCACAAAACAATCCATTAAAGCCTCACATGAAGACGCCTCTTCAGCGGAAATAGCGCCATTCTTATCCACGTCAAGTTCTTCGAAAGCAGGAAGTTTAATCTCGGTAGCCAAAGCAGCAGTCGTTGTCAAAGCTAAAGCGCAGACTGCCATTAAAATCACGAAGCTCTTTTTCATGGTCATTCTCCTTAAGATAAAAACGATGAAAGTGAAACCGTCTAATTACGGTTGTGTAAGATACATATCAACCTTCATGCCAAAAATATTTTTATCTATATTTTTCAGATAGTTGAACCCCTCGACCATCTAAAAACAGGATTTGTCTTCCGAGTTCTGTCACCTGCAGGAAACACAAAAGAAGAAAAAGACGAGTAAGTACTTAAATTTTCTTAAAAGTTAACGTCGTCAAACGCAGACAACCTCAATATTTCTCTATCTGGTAGTTCACTCCGCCTAGAATCAACTGTTCTTGTCGGGTTTTAATCCGGATGGCTGATCACGCTTGAGAAAAAGAGCGACCAGCAACCCAACAACAAATCCGCCCACCGCCGTAACAAACAGCAACACGATAGCGGGAACCTCTGCAGTCATCCAAAGAAATCGCGCCTGAACAGGAGCGGTATTCTGGATAACAACCGACACCACACCCAAACCGATCAACAACAGAACGGCTAATTTTACTTTCCGCATCTTCTCTACCTCCTCGGTATTTATTTGTAAAACCTAAGTCACCACATATCCGATAATGTTTCTTGCAAAAACCTGCTTTTCATTCCTCAGGGAAATCCTGTATCCCTTAAAAAGCATCCGAAAAACTTGAAATTTTTTTTAGCTTTACAGATTTAACTATTCATATTTACATGTTTTTTATTGAATACTTAAACCTTCTTCTCCAGCCACCACTGACAACCAATTGTGCAAACCTCCGCATACTAAGACTAACAGAAAAAGTACCGTCACCGCATCGATTACCCAAACAAACCAGTTACGCAGCATCTCCATCCGTCCAACATATCTGAAAACTGGACAGCCACAGCGACAGGTTGAAGGAATATTCCCCCTAACAAAACCTATCGCCAAAATCCCTGTTATTCTGAAAGACAGGGGTATCTACAATAACAACTACCCCGCGACAGGAGGTCAATGATGAACGAAAGGCACGAACTGGAAAACAAACTCCGCGGAGAATCCCTGGCACGTAAAGGCCTGATGAAATCCCATGCCCACATTAAACCGATCCGCCTGATCCCTGATTTGCATGTTATTAAAATCGGTGGCCATGGCACCATGGATTACGGCCGCGAGGTGGTTCTACCGCTGGTAGAAGAAATCGGTGAGATTTCAAAAGATCACAAACTGCTGATTGTTACAGGCGGAGGAGTGCGGGTACGGCATATTCTCGATATTGGCATCGACCTCGGCATGCCCACCGGAGTGCTGGCCGAACTGGCCGGAAAAATCAGTGAGCAAAACGCCGAAATAATGGCCTTGCTCCTTTCACCTTGGGGCGGCACCCGCATCAAAACCGATGCCCTGCTCGAATTGCCCATCATGCTTAAACTCGGATTTTTGCCCGTCACCCACGGAACCCCCCCTTACGGGCTGTTCGAGCACCCTCCCGGCATCGGCATGATTCCACCACATCGTACAGACACCGGTGCCTTTCTCATGGCCGAAGTGCTCGGTGCTCAAAGCTGTATTCTGGTAAAAAACGTCGACGGGCTGTTTACCGAAAACCCCTTTGTCAATCCGGACGCTAAACTGATCCCCGAAGCCACGGTGGATGAACTGCTGACACTGGACATGGAAGACATGGTCATGGAACGCAAACTGCTCTATCTGCTTAAAGACGCCGCGAACATCAAAGAGGTGCGTATCGTCAACGGCCATAAACGAGGCAATATTATCAAAGCGATAAACGGCGAAACCGTCGGCACCACTATTCGCGCCTGATACTTACGAAAAACGAGACAGAAAAAGAGCCGTTTCCGGATGAAAACCAGTTGACACAAAACATACGGTCAACCCTTAAGCATTCCTCTTTTCTGAAGCAGCAACCGAGAAAATTCCGGGCTGATTTCCAGACAAAAGTTTGCTGCTGCAAGCGCAAAACCGTAACGCCACAGGACAAACTTTTTACGACGCCGTCACTTTCTACCGGCTCGTCCATCTTGCTGTGGCGGTCGTATTCCAAGCAATTTGATTTTTCGGTAAAGGGTGCTTGTGTCAATGCCAAGCTCTTTAGCCGTACGCTTACGGTTGCCATTGTGGAGCTCAAGTGCTTTGACGATCAGAGCCTTTTCCATGGATTGGAGCGTGTTACAATCATCCGATTTCTGACACGGTGAAATATGAGCGGGACGCAACTCAGGCGGCAGACAGCGCATTTCGATCAGATCCCCCCGACATAAAACAAAACAGTGCTCGAGAATATTTTCCAGTTCCCGAACATTTCCGGGATAATCGTGTTCCATCAGGCGAGCAAGCACCTCAAGGGACACGCCTGCCACCTGACGATTGTAAAGATGGTTAAACCGCGTGACAAAATGATTGATTAAAAGCGGGATATCTTCTCTTCTTTGCCGAAGTCCCGGTATCTGCAGATAAATAACCCGGATCCGATAAAACAGATCCTCCCGGAAAACTCCTTTCTGAACCAATTCGGCTAGATTCTTGTTGGTAGCCGCCAAAATCCGCACATTGACCTGCAGGGGCTCAACAGAGCCAAGGGGTTCAACGCAGTGCTCCTGAAGAACCCGCAATAGGCGCACCTGCATGGCAGGAGATATATCCCCGATTTCATCCAAAAACAGAGTTCCCCCGTCGGCCAGGGCAAAGCGCCCGGGCTTATCCCGTCGAGCATCCGTAAAGGCACCCGCCTTATAGCCGAAAAGTTCCGATTCAAGCAAAGTATCGGGTAAGGCACCGCAATTGACCGCCACAAATCGTTTGTCACGGCGTGAAGAAAGATTGTGCATCGCCTGGGCAAACAACTCTTTACCGGTACCGCTGGCCCCTTCAATGAGAACAGTGCTGTCGCTATCGGCAATGGGCGGAATAAGCCGGAACAGATCCGTCATGAGCGGGCTATGGCCGATAATGTCTTCAAAGGTGTAACGAGATTCCAGCTCCTTTCGAAGTTCTTCCACTTGACGGAGATCCTGAAAAGTTTCGACCCCCCCCACCACCCGACCTGCGCTATTTTTGAGCAGAGCCGTGGAAATACGGATAGGGATGCGCAACCCCGCTTCGCTAACGATATGCGCCATCTTGTTGAAAATTGGTTTCCCTGTCTTCATGGTTTGGCGGAGCACGCACATTTTTTCGCAAATACTGGCTCGAAAAACTTCACAACAAAGTCGTCCCAGAGCCTCCCTTTGCTTGATTCCGGTAATCCGTTCGGCGGCGTGATTAAAAGAAGTGATGTGCCATTCCAGGTCTACGGTGAAGACCCCTTCGTTGATCGAGTCCAGAATGATATCCTGCGTTTTTTCTAAAACGTCCTTATCCATAAGTATATTCACCTTTCCTTTTCTCAACCCATAGCATGCAATCATGCAAACTGCACGATTTTTTTTGGTGACGCTAGTGCATTTTGCAATTCAACGCAATTACTCCCAACGAACAAAAAAACCTAAATCGTTAAAAAAACAACAGGTTCTGTTGTTTTAAGACATTGGTACGATTGATGCTAAATAATAAGCTATGAAAGTTGCGATTTCCGTTTGGCAGGGACGGATCTCCCCGGTTCTTGACGAGGCGAACTGTCTTGTACTGGTTGAACTGCAGGGAAGCAGAGAAGTGCGGCGAGTGATGCGCACCCTGCCTGATATGGAGTTATGGAAACGGGTCCGAGAAATTACGCAAATGGGGATACAGGTGCTTATCTGCGGGGCAATTTCCAGACCTCTGGAAATTGTTCTTTCCGAAATGGAAATAATTATTTTCTCCCGAATTTGTGGTTCCGTGGAAGAGGTCCTATCGGCCTTCATTAAGGGACAGCTGGACAATGATGAGTATACGCTGCCTGGCTGTAACAAAAGGCGCAGGCAACAAAGAGAGGAGCACCCAAGCCCCAGAAGAAAAGAAACATAACCATCTCAAAGCGGAAAGCGCAGCAAAAGGGGCCGAAGAGGCGACCTCGGCAGTATTTGTCTATAACCTCAATGCGGTTGCCAACGGCCTACCCCTCGGGACACAGGCAACAGGATGATCTGTCCTGTTTGTTAACCACTGATATTTTTCGACGGCCGCAAACTCCAACAGTAAGGAAACCCTGAGAATGAAAAATGAAGAGGATTTGCAGGAAGATCGAATTTTTGCAAAGTATGAAAAAGACGCCAATTCCCTGATACACATCCTTCAAGAAGTTCAGGGGACGCTGGGTCATGTATCCCTGGAGTTGCAGAGGAAAATCTCCAATTATCTGGGGGTTCCCGCCAGCAGGGTTTACGGCATAGTCAGTTTCTACAACTATTTCAAAACCAATCCACCCGGCAAGCACCAGGTCCATATTTGCATGGGAACGGCCTGCTACGTACGCGGTGCCAGAAAGTTAATAGACAAAATTAAAGCTGATTTCAAGGTTGGTCCGGGAGAAACCACATCCGATCACCGGTTCACGGTAGAAGAGGTCAGATGTATCGGCTGTTGTGCTATCGGACCCGTCATAACCATCGACGGGGATGTCTATGGTGACATGACCCCGGAAAAAATAACATCCGTACTCAATAAATATAAATAAAGGTAATTCCCATGCAAATAAATTCTTATGAAGATCTAGCCTTGCTGAAGAACCGGGTTGCAGCAAAAGAATCCATGGAATCAGAAAAAATCCAGATCATTGTTTACGGTTCAACTTGTGGAATCGCATCCGGGGCCCTGAAAATTCTGGATGTCGTCGAAAAGGAAATAAAAAAAGCCGACAGAGACGATATTACGATTCGGCAGCACGGCTGTATGGGCTGTTGCTTTATCGAACCCTATATGTCCATTAGACAGGCGGGACAGACCACCCTGTATGGCTTTCTAGACGCCGAAAAAACCAGCCATATAGTGACAAGCCATCTATTAAAAAACGAGATTCTCAAGGAATACCGAATAGATGAAACCATACCTTTTTTCAGCTGCCAGGTGCGCAGAATAACAGATCTGCTCGGGGTAATAGATCCCCTGAAGATTGAGGACTATATCCATCACGAAGGATATGGGGGCCTGGCCATGGCCTTGCAAAAGGACAGCCAGGACATTCTTCAAGAAGTAAACGATTCCGAGCTGCGAGGAAGAGGCGGCGCCGGATTTCCAACCGGAAAAAAATGGCAGTTTGCCCGTCAGGCGCAGGGAGGGCAGAAATATATCGTATGCAACGCCGATGAAGGTGATCCGGGAGCCTATATGAACCGCGCGGAACTTGAGGGCAACCCCCACGCGGTACTGGAGGGAATGGCTATCGCCGGTTACACAATTGGCGCCAATCAAGGCTACATCTATGTCAGAGCCGAATATCCCCTCGCCGTAGAAACCCTGCACAAGGCCGTCGCTCAAGCCAGGGAATACGGCTTGCTGGGAAAAAATATTCTGGGGACCTCCTTCGATTTCGATATCGAAATTTTCCTCGGCTCCGGCGCTTTTGTCTGCGGCGAGGAAACCGCCTTACTGGCCTCTCTGGAGCAGAAACGGGGCAATCCCCGCCATCGCCCGCCATTTCCCGCCAACGAGGGCCTGTTCGGCAAACCGACCGTGATTAACAACGTCGGGACGCTATCCAATATCCCCCTGATTATGCGCAAGGGGGCAGCGTGGTGGAAAGGGGTCGGAACGGACACGACCAAAGGAACAAAGGTCTTCTGCCTAACGGGAAAAATACGCAACAGCGGCCTGATCGAAGTGCCCATGGGCATGACCATGCAGGAGATCGTCTTTGACATCGGCGGTGGCATTCCCGATGGCAAGTCCTTCAAAGCCGCCCAGTTGGGAGGGCCTTCCGGTGGCTTCATTCCCGGCGGACATCTTGATCTACCCCTCGATTACGAATCCCTTCAGACCATCGGCTCCATCATGGGATCGGGAGGAATGGTCATTCTCGACGAAGATTCCTGCATGGTCGATGCGGCCTGTTTTTTCCTGCAGTTTGACCGCGATGAATCCTGCGGACAATGCGTACCCTGTCGCAGGGGGCTTCCGCTGATGATTCAGACCCTGGAAAAAATCAGCGCGGGTAAAGGCGAAATGGAGGATCTTGAAAAGCTGACCGACGTAGCGGAAAGCATGCAGAAAACCTCCTTGTGCGCCCTGGGACAAACCGCTGCCAATCCGACCCTGAGTACGCTGCGTTTTTTCCGGAATGAATACGAAGCTCATATTAAAGACGGAAAATGCCCGGCGGGGGTCTGTCGGGCCCTGATCAGCTTTTCTATTGACGACCAAAAGTGTATCGGCTGCGGCGCCTGCAAAAAAATCTGCCCGGAAGATGCCATTCAGGGCAAACGCAAGGAAGCGCACCGGATTGACCCGGCAAAATGCGTGAAATGCGGCCTGTGCAAAGATGTCTGTAAATTCGATGCCATCATCATTACCTGAACCTAGAGGCCAAAAATGATCCAGTTAGTTATCAATGGAAAAACATGCTCGGCAAAAAAAAATTCCCTGGTGTTAAGTGCCTGTGAGGAGAACGGTTTCCCGATACCTCACCTATGTCACAAAGAGGGTCTGAGTCCCGCCGGATCCTGCAGACTGTGTATCGTCAAAATCAAAGGGATGAAAGGCCTGGTGCCATCCTGTTGCACCCTGGTGAGCGAAGGCATGGAAGTCACCACCGAAGATGAGGAAATCAACCGGTTGCGGCGCATCAACTTGGAAATGATTCTTTCGGAACATGAACACAACTGTCTTACCTGCGAAAAAAGCGGGCAATGCGAATTACAGAACCTGGCCTACACCCTTGACATCCGTTCCATCCGTTTTGCGGTCAATAAGGAAAAACTTCCCCTTGAAGAATCCAGTGAAGTCATCACAAGGGATCCCAATCGCTGCATTCTCTGCGGCAGATGCGTGCGCGCCTGCGCCGAGGTGACGGACCGCCGAATTTTGGAGTTTGCCAACCGTGGCCCCGACCTGTTGATAAATGCCGGGTTACAAGACCCCTTGGGACAAACCGATTGCGCCTCGTGCGGAGCCTGCCTGCAAGCCTGCCCAACCGGAGCGCTAACGGAAAAACTGGTTCGATTCCAGGGACGCAGCTGGGAAGTCGAAAAGGAACAGACCACCTGCGTTCATTGCGGCGGTGGTTGCCAGATCGAGTTCTGGGCCAAGGACAACAAGTTGATCCGAGCCTACGGCGTAGACAATGAAAATACGGACAACTATGGACAACTCTGCGTAAAGGGACGTTTTGGTTTCGACTTTGTTAACAGCCCCAATCGACTTACCTCCCCCCTGATAAGAAAAAACGGCCAACTTGAGCCGGTCAGCTGGGACGAAGCGTTGAATTGCATTGCGGAAAACTTCACCAAGATCAAACAAAAATATGGCAGCGATGCCATCGGTGGCATAGCTTCGGCAAAAACCACCAACGAAGAAAACTATTTATTCCAGAAATTCATGCGCACCGCTATAGGCACCAACAACATCGATTACTGTGTTCGTTTTTGTCATTTGCCCAGTGGAGTCGCACTCGGTCGAGCCTTCGGCAGTGGACCGGCGACGAATTCACCGGCCCTGCTCGAAACAGCCGAAGTCGTGCTGGTGGCCGGGCTGAATCTTACCGAAATGTACCCAGTTTTCGCCGATATGCTGAAACGCAAAATCAAAGAAGGTAAAATCAAACTGATTGTCGTAGACCCGCGAAGAATCGAACTGGTCGATTACAGTCATGTTTGGATTCGAGCCAAAATCGGAACGGATATCGCCTGGCTCAACGGAATGATGCACGTCATTCTTAAAGAAGGTCTGCATGATGCCGATTTCATCGAAGCCAGAACCAGCGGCATAGAAGCATTACGCAAAACGGTCGCGGAGTATACTCCGGAAAAAGTAGAAACCATCACCGGCGTTCCCCGCGAAACAATCATCGAAGCAGCCAGACTGTACGGAAAGGCCAACCGGGCCGCGTTGTTTTACGGCATGGGAGTCGCCCAGCACATTCGCGGAACAGACAACGTCGCCGGACTGAGCAATCTGGCGCTGCTTACCGGCAACGTGGGTAAAGCCGGTACGGGCGTCAATGGCATCGGCAAGCACAATAACGGCCCCGGAGCCGGGGATATGGGATGCTCGCCCGCCGCCTATCCAGGCGGACAAGCCATCTCCAATGCACAGGTTATCGAAAAGTTCCAAAAGGCCTGGGGTGTTTCCCTGTCCGAAAAACCGGGGCTGACCCAATCCGCTATGGTTCTCGACAAGAGCAACATCAAAGCCCTGTACATCACGGGAAGCAACCTGCTGAGGAACAGTCCCAATCTCAACAAAACTCGGGCCGTCCTGAACGCCATGGAGTTTATCGTGGTGCAGGATATATTTTTGACCGAAACCGCGAAAATAGCGGATGTGGTGCTGCCGGCCAGTTCCTTTGCCGAAAAGGATGGCACTTATACGAGTTCCTGGCGCCGGGTGCAGCGGGTACGCCGAGTCATCGACCCGATTGGAGGGAGCAAACCCGATTGGGAGATTTTGTGCGAACTCAGCCGAAGAATGGGATACGCCATGGATTATGCTTCTCCGAAGGAAATCATGGATGAGATCGCCTCGTTGACGCCTTCCTATGGCGGCATCAGCTATGACCGACTAAGAGAGTCAGGACTGCGCATACCCTGCCCGACGAAAGAACATCCCGGCACCGAATATTTGTGGGGAGAAACCTTCAAGACCGACACCGGGAAGGGGAAGTTCTTCCCGGCAGACTACCAGCCCGCTGCGGAAATGACCGATGACGCCTACCCGTTTCTGCTGACCACCGGCAAGGAACTGTATCACCTGCACACCGGTGCCTATACTCACGAATCAAAAGCGCTCTCAAGACTGGCTCCCGAGGATCGACTGGAATTACATCCGACCGATGCCAATAAACTTAACCTGGAAAACGGTGAAAAAGCCAGGGTCTCCTCGCGCAGGGGGCAAATCGAGATCGGAGTATGCGTAACGGACAAAGTGCCAATGGGAACGGTTTTCAGTACCTTCCACTCAAGCGAAATAAATCTCTTGACGATCGACAGCCTTGACGCACTGGCCAAAGTTCCTGAGTTGAAGATGTGCGCGGTAGTCATAGAGAAGATCTAAAAGGAGCTGCTTCTTTAAAATACACGCGACTGTTTCGATTCCTGAATTCAACGCGTTAGAACAACTCTACATACTTAGTTTAAAGGGTAAGCTGCGGTAGTCTCACGGATTCTTTCGCAGGCCACCGTCAAAGAAGCACGATGAGTCGCTACCCGCAGCTTACCCGAAAAGAAAAACACCCGAGTTGCATCTTTATGAAAACAAAGAATTATCCTTTCTGACCGCTGTTACTATCCACCGAACGTACATCCTTAACCTTAAGTTGCACCGAACTCCGCCCACGCCATTCATTTACGTCGGGGGTAAACAACAAATCGAATTCTCCGGCTAATTCATCAATTCGTTCGACCATACCGAAGGCAATACAAGGCTGACTATAGCCCCCTTGACGGGCGGTGAAACGCAGATGCTTATCACCAAGGATCTGCACCTGCTGAGCGCGAAGATTACGAGCCAGCAACAGCGGTTGTGGATTACCCATACCAAATGGAGCCAACAGATCGAGTTCGGCGACCGTTTCCAGAGTTAATTCTTCGAGGAGAACCTCCTGATCAAAAAGATGGTGCGGCTGTAGCTGATCGTCACTTACTTCTTTTTCTGCCACCGCCTCAAAGGCGGCGGCAAAGGCCTCAATGTTTTCTGCAGGGATGGATAACCCGGCAGCGAATTCATGACCGCCAAAAGCACTCAGCTGTTGTTGACAATCACACAGAGCTCGATAGAGGTGAAAACCGCGAATAGAGCGAGCCGAGCCTTTGCCAATCCCCTTGTCGACAGCAATCAGCACCGTCGGCCGATAAAAGCGTTCCACCAGGCGACTAGCAACAATGCCGATCACTCCCGAGTGCCATTCGGGATCGGCGAGAACGATACTGCGTTGCGTCGGATCGTAAATTTCTGCGAGTTGTTCCAGAGCCTGTTCAAGGGTCTGTTGCTCAATCATCTGCCGCTGGCGATTGCAGTCGTCCAGTTGACGAGCACTCTCCAAGGCCTTGACCGGCGACGGCTCAAGGAGCAGGTCTACTCCCTGGGCAGCATCCTGCAAGCGGCCGGCGGCGTTCAGACGCGGTGCCAGTCGAAATCCGACACTGCCGCAGTTGACCTCTTTGACATCGGCGACCTCTCTTAATGCGGCGATCCCCGGCCGTCGGCCCTGGTTGAGTATTGTCAGACCGGCCTTGACCAGTATCCGGTTGAGACCGTTTAAAGGAGCGATATCCGCGATAGTACCCAAAGCCACCAGATCGAGGCTGCAACGGAGATCCGGTTCCGGCCGCGCTGCAAACCAACCCTGCTGCCGCAAACGACTGCGCAGGGCCACCAGCAGCATGAAGCCGACCCCGACCCCGGCCAGCCCCTTATCGGGGAAGGCGCAGTCCGACCGGTGAGGGTTGATAACCGCCAAAGCCTCAGGCAGTTGCTCGGGGGGTTGATGGTGATCGGTAATGATCAGATCGAGACCCAGTTCTTTAGCTAGCCGAGCTTCGTCATGAGCCGACACCCCGCAATCGACGGACACGGCCACCTTGGCTCCGCTGTCTGCGGCTCTTTGCAAAGCCTCGCCAGACAAACCATAACCATCCACCAATCGCAAAGGTATGTAATAGTCGACGGTCGCACCAAAGGCGCGCAGGTTCTCTACCAGCAGGGCGCTGGCGGTAATACCATCCACATCGTAATCGCCATGCACGGCGATACGTTCCCCGGCCTGAAGCGCCCGACTAAGGCGCGTAACCGCAATTTCCATATCAGCCATCAAAAATGGATCGGGCATGGCAGCCAAACGGCTGGTCAGATACAGGCGACCCTGATCAAGGTCAGAGATACCCCTCTGCTGCAGCAAAGCTGCGATCAAGGGACTGACCTGAAGCTTTTCGGCCAGGGTTCCGGTTAGGGCCACATTGATTTCGCCGCGACAATCCCAGCGATAGCGCAATAGTGAATGCATAGAGATCCTAATAAAAAAGCGGGCCGGAATTATTGGATTCCGGCCCGCCTGGGTAAATCGTTCAGTCGACCGTGTAGCCGATTAAAACAGTAAGATCAAGCCTTGACCTTGCCACGGGCCCGGTAATTTTGCCAGAAAATCAGCAGCGGGCTGGCAACGAAGACCGAGGAGAAGGTACCGATCAGCACACCGATGAGCAAAGCGAAAGCAAAGTTATGAATCACTCCCCCGCCGAAGATAAACAGAGCCAGCACAACCAGCAACGTCGTACCGGAAGTGAGCAGCGTGCGGGACAGGGTCTCGTTTATAGAGCGATTAATCAAAAATTCAAGGCCCTGTTTACCGTGCTTACCCTGGTTTTCGCGAATCCTGTCATAAACAATAATGGTGTCATTCAGCGAATAACCGATAATGGCAAGAAAAGCAGCGATGATGGGCAGATCGATCTCTTTGCCAAGCAGGGAAAAGATTCCGAGAGTAATTAGCACGTCGTGAACCAACGCTAGAATGGCGCCAACGGCAAAACGAAATTCGAAACGCCAAGTAACGTAAATAAGAATACCGATCATTGCGTAAAGAATAGCCATCAGGCCCTTCTGACGCAAATCTTTACCGACTTGGGGTCCAACCATTTCGGCCCGTCTAATCTCCGCCTGGTCGGCACCATAGGCAACATCCAATGCACCACCGATGACTTGAGACAGTCCCTCCAACTTGGAATTGGACTCTTGAGCCCGCAACAAATACTCATTGGCCTCATCGCCAAATTGCTGAACGGTCAGACCGCGCAAGTCGAGATCCTTTAAAGCCGCCTTAATATCCTTAGCGGTGGTAGCCTCGACAAACTTGACCTGCACAAGACTGCCACCGGCAAAGTCGATGCCGTAGTTGGGTCCCCCCTTGGCAATAAGCGATACCAGGCCGATAAGGATCAACACGGCGGAAAAGAGTACCGCCATACGTCGTTTACCGACGAAGTCAAGATTGATATCCGGTTTGATTAATTCCATGCCGCCCTCCCTATATGCTCAGCCGCTTAATGTCATAGCGGGTCAAGAAAAAATCGAATACCAGCCTCGAGACAAAAATTGCGGTAAACAGTGAAGCCAAAATACCAACCGACAGGGTAACGGCAAAGCCTTTGACCGGACCGGTACCGAACTGAAACAGTACCACCGCAGCGATCAGCGTAGTGACGTTGGCGTCGATAATGGTCCAAAGGGCCTTGGCATACCCGGCCGCTAAAGCGGC
>CAZKQY010000607.1:0-1771 GCA_964555005.1 uncultured Syntrophotalea sp.
ACAAACCTGTTTTTGTACGCCTCTGTCCGTGTGGGGCCGTGGTAATACGTAAAGATTCTTTGCCACAGACGCACACAGAATTACACAGACAAATTCCGGACAATAACCAACCATCAAAACAAAACTGTTTTTATCCGCCTTTGTCCGTGTGCGTCCGTGGCTAAAACCAGTAAAAATTATTCGCTCCCTGAACCGCTTTGCGCACCAATGCCCGAACAGGTTTCTGGATAGTACAGGGAGCAACGGCTTTTGGCTGATACCCCTCTTCCCGCACCAAACGTCCCAGCTCGGCAAAGGTCCGGGGCGGGTATTGCCGGCGCTGATCATCGAGCCACTCGCAAAACCGCTCAAACCGGCGAGCCACCACCCGATTGTAGCGGCCGCCGTTATATTGTTTATCCCGCACCTTGAACAAACTGAAACTGTGCAGGATAACCACCGCGTCACCACCGGCATCGCAGATCATTTTCACCGCATCGCGACACTCTTCAAATGAAGAACCCATCAAATCAACGGGCTTGGACGGATGTAATCCCGGTACTTTAGGCTGTTGATAAGCAGACAGGGCAACTTCCAAGACCTTGCCATACCATTTGGAACCGTTATAACGTTCTTTTTCTGCAAAAAGACACTGTCCACCAACATAAGGAAAGGTATAACTGCTATCGATCCAAAGACCGGCATCGATAAGAGCGGCAAGAGTCTCTTCAGATGCCCCCATATTGCCGGCGCGGAAGGCAATTGGACGAGTACCGGTCCATGATTCCAGAAGATCGGCACCGGCGACGATAATTTCTCTTTGCCGCTCCCGGCTTAAGTCCGCCATTTGGTCAGTACGCTGATAAGGTTCGCCTCTACGATACTGCCCATAATGAATATGATTCGGATGCACATGCAGCTGCACATCATGATCACATTCAACCAAATAACGGGCTACCGGTTCCGTCTCGCCAGGGTTACCAAGGTCCTCGTTAAAAGGTTCGAGGAAAAAGGTCGCCGCAAGGTTAGAACGCTGCAAGATATCACATATCAGCGGGATTCCAAACCTGTCCTTGCCGTACTCCCCCATCATCCCCAAACGTGGCGGAATCGGCTTGAGACTTGAATCCTGCCAGGCACCGCCCATGGAGCATTCAACATCGAAGGTTATGAAAACACCAGGTATCATAAATTCCTCTTCTGCCACGGACACACACAGACCAATTCGGACAAAACAAATTCCAAAATTTTTCTTGTGTCTTTCGACGTGAATCCTAGTCTACAAATGACTCTTTATAGGACAAAGCGCTTTATCTCGGATTTTGGATAAGTAAAATTAATCAGCAACCCTACAGAGTAGCCTGTCGCTTTCAAGTAATTCAGCAACTGCGCCTCATGGCTCTTGCCCAGCTTGTTGACACTTTTCAGTTCAAGAATGATTCTGTTTTCAACAAGGATGTCAGCATAATAATCACCAATGACAGACTCCTTGTATTTAACTTGAATCGGGGCCTGATTTTCTGCTTTCAGTCCTCTTTCCCTTAACTCGATGAGCAGGGCTTTTTCGTAAACCTTTTCCAGGAATCCACCACCTAAAACACGACTCACCTCATAAACTGCACCGTTAATTCTGTATGTAAGGTCGTTGATATCCATGAAAAAACCTTTTTTAGCTCAGCCTTTCGAAGACAAAAAAGATGGCATCGTAAAAACTCAGGCGGCCAATTTCAGGATCGATCGGTCGCAACACTGAAATTTTCCTGCCCAACTGTCAAGGCGGGTCAGGAAAACG
>CAZKQY010000608.1:0-2948 GCA_964555005.1 uncultured Syntrophotalea sp.
GCCTGCAGACCGGCACAGACCTGGCTGGCGATTAACCACAATTGGCGATAGCTGGTCTCCTGCCAATGACCGTTCTGCTTACATCGCACTGCCGTTTTATCAGCGAACCTTCGGCAACTGGTTTCGATCATTCCGTCGATAGTCTTCACCGCCCACACTCCTTCTCTGCTTGAAAATATAAGAACAATTAGCAAGGCAATCACAAAAAACCGCTGGCCGGTCCGAGGCAAACAACCTATAGAGAGCTGTTTTTACTTTACAAATAACATCATCTTTTGTAAATTGAACGGTCTTTGTGTACTACCTTTCAACATGGAATACTGAGCCCCTATGGACCAACGCAAAATTCGCAATTTCTCTATTATCGCCCATATCGATCATGGTAAATCAACTCTGGCAGACCGGTTACTTGAAGAGACCGGAGCCCTTACCGATCGGGAAAAGACCAACCAGTTTCTCGACAAGCTCGACCTGGAAAGGGAGCGGGGCATTACCATTAAAGCTCAGGCGGTGCGCCTTAGCTACCGAGCCGACGATGGTCAGGACTATATCCTTAATCTTATCGATACTCCGGGACATGTCGACTTTAGTTATGAAGTCAGTCATTCTTTGTCCGCTTGTGAAGGCGGTTTGCTGGTGGTCGATGCCTCTCAAGGGGTAGAAGCCCAGACGCTGGCCAATGTCTATCTGGCTATAGACCAGAATCTGGAAGTCTTTCCAGTCCTCAACAAGATTGATCTGCCCAGTGCAGACCCTCAGCGCGTCAAGGAGGAAATCGAGGAGATTATCGGTCTCGACACCTCGGACGCCGTGGAAGCGAGTGCCAAAGAAGGGATCGGCATTCATAAAATCCTCGAAGCGATCGTGGCCAAGATTCCAGCTCCGACGGGAGACCTTGAGGCGCCCCTTAAGGCACTGATCTTTGATTCCTGGTACGATTCCTATCAGGGGGTTATGTTGATGGTGCGAGTGATGGATGGCTCCCTGCGCAAGGGAGATAAAATCAAGCTCATGGCCAACAACAAGAGCTACGAGATTCTCAAGGTTGGTGCATTTACTCCGCATCCGGTAACACTGCCGGTTCTGGAGGCTGGCGAGGTCGGCTTTCTCATCGCCGGTATCAAGGGGGTGCAGGATGCCAAGGTGGGCGACACCATCACCCACTTGCATTGTCCCGCCGAGGCGCCATTGCCCGGGTTCCACGTAGTAAAACCCATGGTCTTTTCGGGACTCTATCCTATCGACAGTGGTGATTATGACGCCCTGCGCGATGCCATGGAAAAGCTGCGCCTCAACGACTCGTCTTTCTCCTTTGAACCGGAAAACTCCCTGGCTCTCGGTTTCGGTTTCCGTTGTGGCTTTCTTGGTTTGCTGCACATGGAGATTGTTCAAGAACGGCTGGAACGTGAGTTTCATGTCGATCTCATTACCACCGCACCGACCGTTAGTTACCATGTAACCACTGTCAAAGGCGAGGAACTCATCGTTGACAGCGCTAATAAACTGCCCGAGGTGCAATTCATTCAGGAAATTTTCGAACCATACATCCTGGCCTCGGTCCATGTTCCCAATGAATTCGTCGGGGCGGTGCTGGCCTTGTGCGAGGAAAAACGCGGTACACAGCGCGAAATCAAGTACCTGACCGCTAACCGGGTGATGGTCGTATATGAGCTGCCTCTCAATGAAATTGTGCTCGATTTTTTCGATCGACTCAAGTCCATCAGTCGCGGTTATGCCTCCCTCGATTACGAATTTATCGATTATCGACCAAGTCATCTGGTGCGGCTGAATATCATGATCAACGGCGAGGTGGTCGATGCCTTGTCTCTGATTGTCCATCGGGACAAAGCCCAATATCGCGGTCGTGAGCTGGTAGCCCTGATGAAGGAATATATCCCTCGCCAGCAGTTTGAAGTGGCTATCCAGGCCGCTATTGGCAACAAAGTAATTGCCAGGGTCAACGTCAAGGCCCTGCGCAAAGACGTTACCGCCAAGTGTTACGGCGGGGACATTACTCGTAAGCGCAAACTGCTCGAAAAACAAAAAGAGGGCAAAAAGCGCATGAAACAGGTTGGCAGTGTCGAGCTACCCCAAGAGGCCTTTCTGGCTATTCTTAAAGTGAAAGAGAAATAGTATGTCCTTTATGTCCCAGTCCTGCAAAGGCAAGAAACCCTGGTATCGCGAATATGGCGAAGCGCTGCTCTTTGCCTTAATCCTGGCATTGCTGATTCGCACCTTTTTGTTTCAAGCCTTTAAAATTCCCTCTGGTTCCATGGAAGATACTCTGCTCATCGGCGATCATTTGCTGGTCAATAAATTTATCTTCGGCACTCAACTCCCCTTTATGGACAAGCACTTTCTGACTTTACGTCATCCTCAGCGAGGTGATGTCATCGTTTTTGAGTTCCCCCTGGATGCCGACAAAAGCTATTTTCAACGGCGTGACTTCATTAAACGCGTCGTTGGCCTGCCTGGTGACCGAATTGAAGTGCGCAACAAACAGGTTCTGGTGAATGGCGAACCCTATAAGCTATCGCAAGAGATCCATAAAGAGCTGGATATCATTCCCGGCAACTTGCAACCCCGGGACTTTATGGAGCCTGTTGAAGTGCCCGACGGACACTATTTTGTCATGGGTGACAACCGGGATCGCTCATTTGACAGCCGCTTCTGGGGCTTTGTTCCGGAACCGAACATCAAGGGTTTGGCCTTCATCAAATACTGGTCATGGAACAGGGAAAAGAATATGCCGCGCTGGAACCGTATCGGTCGGCCCATTAACTAGGGGTCTACTCACGAAACGGAAAAAATCGTACGCTAAGACTCGCCGAGCATTCGGAGCGACCGAAACTTCCCCTGTTCAACCCGCCTGCTCTGCCGCCAGATGTAATCGCCGGTCAGGTTGACGTGCTCCCAGCCCAGCGGCGATAAATGCTGCAAGAGCGATT
>CAZKQY010000609.1:0-1882 GCA_964555005.1 uncultured Syntrophotalea sp.
GGCCGGTAGGGGGTCTCGGCCTTGATGAGCCGGACGGTATTGGCGTAGGTCGGGCCCTTGTTTTCCCGGCTGAAGGCCAATGCAGCTCCCTGGTCGGCCGTGTGGCTGACCTCGACCACCAGGTAGTCGTCGTTCAGGTCGTTCACCGGATGGTTGATGATGCGCAGCAGATATCCGGGCAGGATGCCGCGGCAGTCGGTTTTTCCCACATAGCCCACGCGTTGGGCGTCGAGGGCCTGTTGCCGGATGGTGGCGATCTGCCGACCTTCTTCCAGGGTCTTGAAGTGGTCTCCGTAGACGCCCTGTTCGCCGCTGGTCTCGCCCATATTGGAACTGGCGTGGGCTTCCAAAGCGACGTCGGGGGTGCGGTAATTGTAGTCCGTGACCCGCACCCGGCCCGGCAGCATCCGCGCCTGCGAATTCAGCGCATGCATGGTTTCGATGGTGCGGGCGGTGCCGCTTTGAGGCTGGTACCGTAGCTCGCCGATGCCGGGCAGGGCGGGGCGTTTGCCGCTCTGATCGCAGAACAGGGGCCGGGTCTTGTTTTTGTCACTTTCAAAGGTGAAGAAAATTCCGGCTCGCGCCAGCAGGCGGGACAGGAAATCGTAGTCATTCTCGGCGTATTGGATGACGAATTCCCGCTCGGGATAGGTTTCCGATAGCTCGAGGACGAAATCGGCCTTGGCGAAGCCGGCGCTACGCAGCACTTCGTCCAGAATCTGGGGTACGGTGCGATTCAGAAATATCCGGTTATTAATGTTGTGCTTGAGAGGCGACAGGGGCGAACGAAAGATCGCCTTGTAACCCATGGCCGCCGGAGTATCGTTTTCCCGGTGAAAGTGTTCTACGATACCGTGCAGATAAAGGGTGGAACCACCCCACTGTATTTCCAGGGTGGCGGGGTTTTCCACCACTGTTGAGGCCGGTAGCTCGGCATTGGCGGTCAGCGAAAGGGTAAAGCGGAAATCCTGAGAAAGGGCGTGATTTTCTCCGGAAAACCCGGAGACGGTAAAGGTATCGTCCGGGACGGTACGAATGCGGAACCCGAAATGACTGACGTTGGTTGCCCGGTTCAGTGACAGGTTTCCTGCGCTGTTCAGTGTCATGGTTGTTGTACCTCCTGCATTGCTTTCAAAAGGCTTATTTGTTGTTTAGTTTTGATGTTTTTAAATCACATCCAAGTCAAAGGCCGATCCTGATTTGGATTTCGATTTCGATAGCGTTTTAAAAACCTTTTTATGCTCCTATCCCCGTCTCAAGGCCCTTCGTATCAGGTTCTTCTTCCACCAAATCGCTAAAAACACAACCAAGCTCACCGGTTTTGTCGATCTCTAAAGCCATGAGTTGGGGCATGTCATCGTCTATCATAAAGCCGAGCAGGCTGTGCGAAATGCCGGGCATCAGATGTTGTTCAATCAGGGTATTAATGGCTCGAGCACCGGACTCGGGGGTATGGCAGCGGGAGAGGAGGTGTTCGATAACATCCGCTGTGCAGCGCATTTGAATGCCGTGGGCGTCGGAAAGACGTTGGGCGAAGTTGTCCAGTTTTTGAGCGATGATCTTTTGCAAGGTATCGCGCTCCAGGGGGCGCAGGGGAACGATCTGCATACGAGCCAGTAACGGCGCTGCAAAATGGGTTGTTAAAGCCGGTCGAACCGCGTTGATCATGGCTCCATGGGTGGGAGGGGCTAGTGGAGTCTCCTCAGCAGATTCCTCCTCGCCCGCCGGTTCCGCGGGGGGCCACAAATCCAGGATCGCTTCGGCCCCCAGGTTGCTGGTCATGATGAGGATGGTGTTTTTGAAGTCGATTTCCCGGCCTTCGCCGTCCCGCATGAAGCCTCGGTCGAAGACCTGGTAAAACATATTGAGCACATCGGGGGGA
>CAZKQY010000610.1:0-3882 GCA_964555005.1 uncultured Syntrophotalea sp.
TGGTCGCTTTGACCATGCGACAATCGGCAAACTTTTTCAGTATGCTTTCGCTGGCGAAGGTGGGGCAGGAGGGCATGGCACGTGCTCCCTGTTTGATGATTGTTAAGTCAAATATCCTTGGTTTGCACCTTGTTGCGCAACTCCAATCTTTGAGCAGCCATGCAAAAGGCAATCAGGGTGTCACGGTCGGGGGGTTCAATCTCCGTGAATTGCAGCCCGGCGCCCTTATTCCCTTCGGCCAGGGGGCAAATACGAACCACTTGGCCAACGCAGCGTACTATCTTGATCGGGTCTTGGCATAGAATCAAGGTCAGGGAAAATTTATCGCCGCTACGTACCGGTTCGGTTAGCGGTAGCAGAAGACCGTTGCCGCTAAGGTTGATTGAACCGGTGAATTGTTGGGTACGTACCATCGGGTCGTCGATGAGGAGGCGGTGTTTGACGGTGAGATCGGCGTTGACTCGAAAATACTCTCGTTCGCCATATTGCCGATTGGTTTCAATGGCTCTAAGAAGCAGCTGTTCATTATTGATGATTTCTTCAATTTTGGCCTTCAAGCGGAAAGTGCGTCCATCGTATTCAAAAACGATGCGGCAGGTGCCATTCAAGTCAAGGCGTTTAAGGGGCACCTGGCCTGGCAAAAAGGTCACATCGATCAAGTCGACGGAGCGACGTCGAGCGACGGCTTCCAGAGTTATGGGAGTTTCTCCGGAAAGAGGCAGAAAAATCATCACGGAACAATGTTTTTTTAGATGGTCAAGAGCTAGCATGATGTAGTTTCGGTGGTTGCATGGATGACAATGGCTGGCAGTGGCCGTCTTGCCATCAGGAAAACAAAACTGGAGTCATGCCAAAATGGGGTGTTGGAATCTGCCGATGATTACCCCTGGCCGCTTAAGGCAACACTCTCCAAGTGAAAACGTGTCATCATAGCGTGTACTATTGTTATTCGCAAATAGTATTGGCCGTTAATTTTCCAGCCTTCTCGTCGGCAAGGCTAGTGTTTTAGAGGCTGGCGGTGAGTCGGGTGCCTTTTTTGTTCGAAGATCCTTTATATCCCCCCATCGCTCTGCGGCCATGCTGCAGTCGATTCAATTCGTCATTGACCAGGACCTTCAGCAGGTTGGCGTGGGAATAGGTCTGTTTGCACTGCAGGGCGACCTGGGCCATCAATTTGCTGCGTTGTTGATATGTTTGCGGCAGTTCGCTGCGCTGAATATTGCCGGTCAGTTGATCGATTTGGGCGTCGAGATGCTGCGCCTGTTGCTGCAGCAACTGCCATTCTTCAATCGTGTAATGGATTGTTTGAGCTTGAGCATCCTTGAGCACCTCAGCCATCTTTGTCAGATGATTGAGCATGGCCTGGTAGCGGCTGGTAGATTGTGCAATCAGATGTTCCAGAGACATGCTCATTCCCTCCCTTTATAGACTGGCTCTCAAGGGCGTCTGGTCGTCGTTGGCCACAGGGGTTTTCCGTTTTTGTTCTTGACGGGCAATTTCGATGGCCTGCATCCAGGTTTCTCGCAGGTCGCTTAACAAGCCGTCCACCACGGTGAGTTTTGCTGCATCGTTCTGCAGGTTGGCGGCGGTAAGTTCACGAATCATGAAATGGTACAGGGCATCGAGGTTGTCGGCCATTTCGCCACCAAGTTCCCGGTCCAAGGTATTGGAAAATTCAGCAACGATAGCCATCGCCCGGCTGATCTTTTCCCGTTTGGTTTTGTGATCACCTGCCTCCATGGCCACCAGAGCCTGGCGGGTGAAGCGGATGGCTCCATCATAGAGCATGATCAAGATCTGCTCACGGGACGCGGTATCGATCTGGTTCTGCTGGTATTGATTCATATAGGCATTCATCGGTTATAACTCCACATATTTTCCAAGGCGGTCATCTGCTTGCCGATGTAGTCGCTCTGCGAGTTCATGACACTGATCAGTTGTTCGAGTGCGTTGAACTGATCGTTCAGAAGCTGCTCCCGTTTTTCCAGGCGCCTCTCCATCCTGTCGATGCTATCATCGATGCGATTGACAGTGCTTGTTATACCTTCCTTGCGGCCGGCAAAGAGTCCATCGACATCGTCGGTAATGTTCTCCAGGTAACTTTTGAACCGGCTGGCGATGCCTTCAGTAGAGTCATCGCCAGCTAACAGACTGGTCACGCCTGAGAGGTTGTTCTGGATCGCGTCGGTTAAGGTGGCGTCATCGATTTCAAGGGTACCATCCCTTTGAGTTTGTAGTCCCAGTTGAGACAGGGAACTGATGCTGCCACCTATTTGTGTGGTCAGCATTCTTTGCAGGCTTCGCTTGATGTTATTAAGCCCCGAATCTCCCGCCAGGACGCCGGCATCGCTTTCTTCGGTCTTGGATTGGTTGGTTACGTAGGAAACAATACTGTTGTATCCGGAAACAAAGGACTTAATCTGGTTCTTAATGGTGTCTTCATCCAGCTTAATGCTCAGGCTGGTCAGGGTGCCTTCTTCGGCTTGGGTCAGATCCAGCGAAACCCCGGGAATCGCCTCGTCAAGGGTGTTGCTATCGCTGTAAATATCGATGCCGTCCATGACAATATGTGCTTGCTGGGCCGTTTGAGTGGTGGTCAAAGAAGGAGGGGCAAAGCCTGAGCCGCCGGTTAAGGCGGTAGATGCGATGCTGCCGCCAACCAGAGCCAAGCGGAAGCCGCCATTGCCGTCGTCCTCAATGGTGGCACTGATCGCTGTGGTGCCTGTTTCGGCATTGATGGCGTCACGTATATCGGCCAGAGAGTTGTTTTCATTGCTTAGGGTGATGTCGTAGTTGGTGGTCCCATCTGACAGGCTGATGGTTCCGCTGCCGAACAGCGTGGCATCCTGATCAGCGTAGCCGCCCGTGGTCAGACTGGCGATGTCGCCATTGTAGGCTGGCAGGTCGGAGCTCAAACTAAAGCCGCTGGCGATGTCGGACCCGGTCAACACCAGGCGATAAGGGGTGTCGGTGCCATCGTTGATAATGGAAGCGGTTACCCCTGCATCGGCCTCGTTGATGGCCGCCATGATTCCTTCCAGGGAATTGTTGTCGGCATCGATGGTAATAGACAGGGGGTCGTTGTCGCCCACGGTCAAGGTCAAATTGCCCAATCCGAAACTGGCAGCTGTTTTGTCCGTCACCCCCAGGCTGACGCTTTTCTGTACTTGGGCTAAGTCGATCACCTCAACCTGATAGTTGCCGGAAACCGCATCGCTTTCGATGCTGGCGGAAAAAAAGTCCGCTGAACTTGCAATGCCTTTTTTCGCTTGCAACACTTCCGTTGAGTCGAGATTGTTGATGTTAGACAGAAAACTTTCCAACTTGCCCTCGAACAGGGTCAATGCTGCCGCGCGGGAGTTGAAATAGGTCTTATCGCTCTCCATCGCAACAAGGGGCTGGCGTTCCGCCGCCATTAATTGCTCAATCAGGCTCGAGGTATCCAGGCCGGTGGCTAGACCGCCGAATGAAATCGCCATGGTTTGCTCCCTTTACCGGTTTAGCCAGTAATGTCCACCACGTTGCCGCGCAGTTCTTCCAGAGTTTTGGTCAGATTGATGAGCTCTTCCGGCGGAATCTGGCGGATTGTTTCCCCCGAGTTCATATCGACCAGGCGCACCACCATTTCATGGTTTTTACTGTCCCGCTCAAAGCGCACGCTGTAAGAGCCGTCTTCGGTCAGGGCCTTGATCTGGTCAAGAATTTCCTCGGGTTGCACCTTGCTGTTTTTTGTTTGTGGTTTAACCTGGTTCGATACGGTTTTTTCCTTACGCTCGTGGGTAATATCGTCGGCGCTGGTATTTACCTTGGGGTTAATCGATCCGACTACCGCTGCAGAGTCAACTTTCATTGTCTCCTCCGTTCTGAGGGTGAAAAAGGGGG
>CAZKQY010000611.1:0-3775 GCA_964555005.1 uncultured Syntrophotalea sp.
TTGACGTGCCGGCCGCTGTCGGCCGAGCCGGTTTCCTGCATGTGGTAAAAGACCTCGGTCTCAAAGAGCCCTACCGCGGCATGGTGCAGCTCTACAGCAGTGAAATCGCCGAGGACCTGGCCTATTACCTGACCACCTCCGAACAGCTGCCCTCCACCGTAGCCCTCGGCGTCTATCTTGAGCAGGAAGGCCGGGTCACGGCCGCCGGCGGGCTGCTGGTGCAGGCCATGCCCGAGGGGGATGAAAGCCTCATCGCTCTCCTCGAAGAACGACTGGTGGCGCTGCCCCCCCTGACCACCCTGCTCCGCGAAGGCCAGGGTCCGACGGGGATTCTGCAAAGACTCTTTGCAGGCATCCCCCTCGGCACTTCCGAGATCACTCCGCTGCAGTTTCGTTGTACCTGCAGTCGCCCGCAGATCCTCTCCATGCTCAAATCCCTCGGCCGGAAAGAGTTAAAAGAAATGACCGAGCAAGACGAACCGACCAGCGTCACCTGCGAATTCTGCAAAGAGCGCTATGACTTTAGTGGAGCGGAACTCAAACAATTACTGGATGACCTGAAACCCGTCGACCAGGGACCAAAACAACCATGACCCCGCGGCTACTAACCTCCGAAGCCTTTCTGCAGCGTGCAGCAAACTGCCCCGTATTCGACGCCCGTACCCCTGCTGAATACGCCAAGGGCCATATCCCCGGCGCCCATAATCTGCCGCTGTTCAGCGATGAAGAGCGGCATCAGATCGGTATCCTCTACAAGGCCCAGGGAAGAGAGGCCGCGGTACTGCTGGGACTGAAGATGGTCGGACCACGCCTGACCGAATATATAACCCGGGTCAAGGAGACCACCGACAGCCGACAGATTCTGATTCATTGCTGGCGCGGCGGCATGCGCAGCTCTTCCCTGGCCTGGCTGCTGGATACCGCCGGCTATCGAGTGGCACTTCTGCAGGGAGGCTACAAAGCCTATCGTCGGCAAGTCCAGGCCACCCTCGCCACCCCCTGGCCGCTGTTGATTCTTAGTGGCATGACCGGCAGCGGAAAAACCGAGATTTTGCATATGCTGCAGCGCCGAGGCGAACAGGTGCTTGATCTGGAAGGGCTTGCCAATCATCGCGGTTCGGCCTTCGGCGCCATCGACGGCCTGCCCCAACCATCCACGGAACAGTTCGAAAACGACATCAGTGCCCACTTACAAACCTTGGTAGCCGACAGACCGATCTGGGTCGAAGACGAAAGTCGCCGAATCGGCCGGGCGGTGGTCAACGAAGCCTTTTATCAACAGATGCGCCAAGCTACGGCGGTGCGAATCGATGTGCCGCGGGAACAGCGAGTCGAACGGCTGTGCACCGATTACGGCAGCGAAGCGCCGGAAAAACTGGCCGCCGCAGTCAGCAATATCAGTAAACGGCTTGGCGGAGAAAAGACCCGCGCCACCCAGCAGGCCATCGCCAGCGGCGAACTCTCATCGGCAGCCAACGCCATCCTTGATTATTACGACCAAACCTACCTGTTTGGCCTGACGCAGAGAGATCAGCAACGCATCGTCGTGCTCAACCCCACCCCCGACCAACCCGGCAAGATTGCCGGCGCCCTGATCGAACTTAGTCGCAAACTACCGCCCGAGCTTAAGCCTGAAGCCTGACCACCAAGCTCGAACCGGCTCCTGCCGGGACATACCTTAATCGTAACGACGAATTGCAACATTTTTTTGAGAAATTGTTACCGAATATGCTACATTTGTGGCTCAATCTAATGGCTATCCCAGATTTCGAATAGGAGGTGATGAAGATGGTAACCAAAACAACAGAAATCAATGGTTTGAACGAGCAACAATGGCAGGAGTTGCAACAGCTGCTGGAAGCTAAACGCCAGGGTCTGATCAAGTCCATCGCCATTATGCGCTCCCGCGATAGGGATTTTAATCCGGACGACAACCTGGAGGAATTGGACCAGGCTGCCATCAACCAGCTGCAAGCCGTTCAACTGCGGGTTCTGGACAAAGAATCCAAACTATTGCGAGAGGTCGACCGGGCTCTGGCCAAATTCGATACTAAAGAATACGGTCTCTGCGAAGGGACCGAAGAAAATATTGGATATCCCCGTCTAAAAGCCCGGCCCTGGGCTCGCTACAGCATCGACTACGCCGAAGAAAAAGAACGGTTGGAAAAACAGACCACGACCCGACTGCCCGGCCGCTAGTGAGGCAAAACTCACGGCGGCCCTTTCCCGCAGCGACTCCCCTTCAATCATCGTGCACATCGATCACTCACCGGCCCTGAAGCGTCTAACTGATGGTTTGGAAGCAAAAACAAGAGCCGGCTGAACGTGACGATTAAACGCTGAAAACAATTCGTTCCACAAAAAAGAGGGGCAGCCGATCATACCGGCTGCCCCTTCTCACTTCACAAATTTTCCTGCGGCTCTTTGCCTACAACCCCTTTTTCTCAAACCAGACAAACATAATCAGCGCCAGGACAATCATCGCCCCAACGACCAGCCAGTGATTGACCCCCAGCAATTGCGGCAGTGTGAGCTTGCCATAGTCACCCCAGGTCAATACGGTCGCTTTCAGCTGCGGATAGACCTCGGCATAAACCGCGGCGCCAAACAACATGCCGAGAATACCCCAAAAGGCATCGATCCGCCCCTCGCCGAGAGCCCCAAGGGAGGTACCGGGACAGTAGCCAACCAGCCCCCAGCCCACGCCGAAGATCAGACCACCAAGAATATTGCCGCCGAGCACCGTCGCCTTAAGCTTGAGGGAGATCAGGCCCATATCGTGCAGCAGATAAATACCGACCATACCAACAAGTACGGTGGTAAACATGAACTTAACAATAGTCATGTCGAGTAACCGCAAGGCCCCAAGTTGTTTGTCGTAACGCAGTACGCGCCCTTTCTGCATCAAAAAACCGAAGGCGATGCCGGTCGCCAGCCCCCAGATCAGCAGATTCATTATTCGTCCCCCTTTCCATAAAGCAAACGCGCCGCCAACAGCCCGCCGACGAAGAAACATACTAACGCCACCAAGCCGCTCACCGCCAACTGCATGACGCCACTCAGACCGTGGCCACTCGGACAACCGCCGGCCAGGCGCGCCCCGAACAGCAATATGGCCCCACCGATAAAGGCGGTCAGGGCTCGTCCGAACCCGGCGTTGAAACCGAACCTCCGCTGCCACATATCAGGCACCGCCTGCCAGCGAAAGGCCCCGGAGGTAACAGCAGCGATCAGAGCACCGAGTAAAATGCCAATGACAAACATCCACTGCCAATCAAAGCCCGACACGCCAGTTTCGAGATACTTGCTAAAATAGCTGTTTTGCGCCACCCGCTCGGGGTTAAACAGCCGCTCAAGCATGCCCGCACTGCGCACAAAAGAGGTCGAAGCCCCAAAAAACTGACCGGTAAAAAACACCGAGATTATCGCGACCAGGCCGGTCAGGGCGCCGGCCAAATAGGGATTCCAACTGCCTGGATCATTCGTCTGTTTCACTGCATGCCTCCTTTGCACTCGAAGTTAACGGATCAATATGCTCCTAGGGTGCTACCGCAAAATAGTCTTTTTTTTCTTTCAGCAGTACCTGCCAGCCATCGATAACGGCGGGACAGGCTGGCGCTTCCCCCCCATGCCCCGCCAGGGCCGCCACCTCCGCCGGCGCTACCACTTCACCGCGATGCACAAAGGCCGCGCGGCCCAGGGAAACGGCATGCAAAGTACCGGGAGTCTCGAAGCGTTGCTCAAGATAGAGATACTTTTCGTCCCAGGTCACGAT
>CAZKQY010000612.1:0-11974 GCA_964555005.1 uncultured Syntrophotalea sp.
TGTCGAGGCGGCCAAGCCGATGGTCTTTGTCACGACCCTGTTGCTGGTGCTGATCGTGCTGGTGATGAGCAGCGTGGCGATCTACCTGCGCAACAAGATGAAAAAGCGTTACAGTTACCGAACTTTCTGAGTAAAGGTTTTTACGATGAGCGATTCACTTCGTATTTCAATCGACAACCCCGTCGTCAGGGTTAATAATCTGAATTTCTATTACGGCCCGTCCCAGGCCCTGTTCGATGTCAGCCTCGATTTCCCGCGGAAAAAGGTTACCGCCCTGATCGGTCCTTCCGGCTGCGGTAAATCGACCATGTTGCGCTGTTTTAATCGCATGAATGATCTGGTCGATGGCGCGCGGGTCGAGGGTAGTATTCTGCTCGATGACACCGAAATTAACGACTCGTCGATGGATGTCATCGAGTTGCGCCGACGGGTGGGCATGGTGTTTCAGAAATCCAACCCTTTTCCGAAGACCATCTATGAAAATGTGGTTTACGGTCTGCGCATTGGCGGTGAAAAGAACAAAGCCGTGCTCGACGAAGCGGTGGAGGGGAGTCTGCAAGGGGCCGCCCTGTGGGATGAGGTCAAGGACCGCCTGCATCAGTCGGCTCTGGGATTGTCCGGCGGACAGATGCAGCGCTTGTGCATCGCCCGCGCCATCGCCGTTAATCCCGAGGTGGTGCTGATGGACGAACCCTGCTCGGCCCTCGATCCCAAGTCGACCATTCGCGTCGAAGAGCTGATCGGCGAACTGCGTTCCAAGTACACGATTATCATCGTCACCCATAACATGCAGCAAGCCGCGCGGGTGTCTGACTATACCGCCTTTTTGTACGAGGGGGCGCTCATTGAGTTCGGTCTGACCCGCACCCTGTTTGTGAAGCCAAAAAGCAAACAGACCGAAGACTATATTACCGGACGATTCGGATAAGGGGGTTGATAGAGATGACAAGCCATATTGCAAGGGAAACGGAAAAACTCAAAAGGCGACTGCTGACCTTGAGCGCCGATGTCGAAGAAATCTATTTGCTGGCCGTGCGTTCGCTGGAGGAGATGGACGGAGAATTGGCGAAAAAGGTTACCGTCTCGGACGACCGTATCGATCGCCAGGAAGTCGACTTGGAGGAAGAATGTCTTAAGGTTTTGGCCCTGCACCAGCCGGTGGCTAACGACCTGCGTTTCATCGTCTCGGTGTTGAAGATCAACAACGATTTGGAACGCATCGCCGATCTGGCGGTGAATATTGCCGAACGGGCTCTTGATTTGATGAAGTGCAAACGCATTGAGATTCCTTTCGAATTTGCGACCATGTCACAAAAGGTCTATTCGATGGTCAAGAAGAGTCTGGATTCGCTGGTCAACCTTGACCTGCATGAGGCCCATGAGGTGATAGCCCTGGATGACGAGGTCGACGCCTTGCACCATAAAAGCTACGCTATGGTCATAGAGCAGATTCGCCAGCAGCCCGATTGTATCGAGGCGCTGCTCTCCTATCTGGTGGTCTCCCGCTATCTGGAGAGAATCGCCGACCAGGCTACCAATATCGCTGAGGATGTACATTATCTTATCGAGGGCGATATCGTTCGGCATATCATGTAACTGCAGGTTCGTGTCTTTGGTAAAAAAAGCTCTGGCAGGTGTTAACCTGACCTCTTTCACCAATGGTGAAGATTTTTAATCCTCCTTCTCTTTATTTCTTGAGAAGGAGGATTTTTTTGTCAAAGGTGGCTCAAGGGGTGAAGCAATCCGTTCCGGTGGATGAAAGTGGCGAAAACTATGGCGGCTGTGCAGCAAACCTCCAGCGCAGTGCTGGCATCTGGTTTATCCGCTCCAGCAGGACCTCTGGCAGGAGATTCTTCGGACTATCCGATGGAATAACCAGGCAGGTCAGAAGGACCTGGATCGGCTGATTGAAGACGCGGAACGTTTCGCCTTCTCCAACACCGCAATTCACCTTCAAGGGTCAAAAAAATGGGCTTTTACTTGGCACAAAACCCAGTCTGCCCATATTGGAAACCTGCTGGCAATCTTGCCATTTGAGCGATAAATGCATAAGCTGAATCGTCAAACCGATGTCGGTGTTCGCCGGGGGCGACCTTTACAAGCATTCGCGTTGTCAAAAAAAAACGAAAGAAGCGTTATGGAGCCAGAGATCGTCGTGGACAGCTACCTTATCAGTGAAGCATCAAGACTCGGCCCGCCATTGACCAAGAAAGTGCCTTGGTTATCGAACCCCGAACGAGGTATCCTTCAGTAAGTCATTCGTTGCACTTACTGGTTGAATTCGCCCAATATAAAAGGAGCTGGAACCGAATTTTATGAATATCACAACTGAAACAGAAGATGTGCTCATCATAAGGGAAATGACTATCGACGATTTCGCTGAAGTCTTTCATCTCGGCGAGCAACTGTTTACCTCGGATTACTCGCCCAGTATGTACCGCACCTGGGACGAATATGAGATTACTACGCTTTTCAATTCCGATAGCGATCTCTGCCTGGTGGCTGAGCACGATGAAAAGATTGTCGGCTTTGCCCTCGGCACAACCGTGGAAAAAACCAACTCCGCCTGGAAATACGGTTACCTGGTATGGATCGGCGTTCGCCCCGGAATTCAGAAAAAGGGTGTTGGCGATGGACTATTTAATGAAATACGGAAGCGGATGATGGATCAGGGGGTGCGCATGATCATCATTGATACCGATGCAGATAACGAAGCCGGGATTCGGTTTTTTGAGAAGCAGGGTTTCGGCAATGTACAGAAACACGTCTATATGACACTCAATCTGGCAAAAAAATCGAAAAAAAGGACGTCGAAAAAATCATGAACCAGAAGCTATTGGAAGAAGTATGGGAAGCCATCGATGCCGAACAGGTACGGCAGACCCTGATCGACATGATCGACATCTACTCCCCGTCCGGCAAGGAAGAAGATGTCCAACTTTACATACAGTCCCGGTTAGAGGCTGTCGGAGCCAAAGTGGTACGGCAGGTTGTTGAGGACGAACGCTATAATCTCTACACCACTATGGGGGAGGGAGAGCCCAAGCTGATTATGGTCGGCCATGTCGATACGGTGCCGGCCTGGAACCTTGAGGAGTATTTTGCCGCGGAGGAGTGGGGCGTTGTGCGGGGGCTCGGCGCGGCCGACATGAAGGGCGGCTGTGCGGCGATGCTTGAGGCCTGGCTGGCTCTGACCGTCTTGCCGGAGGGCGAACGTCCCCCTGTCGGCTTGCTGTTCGTCGTTGGTGAAGAGGAGAATGGTGACGGCAGTGCCAAGTTTCTGGAAGATGCAAAGCCTCCCTGGGTTGTCATCGGTGAGCCGACTTCATTAGCACCCTGTCTGAGTCATTATGGCTATCTGGAAGTTTCTCTGGCGACCCAGGGTCGTCGTACCCATTCCTCGTTGCCGGAGCTGGGCCATAACGCGGTCGAGTCGATGCTGCGTTTTTTGCTGTTGCTCGGCAAAGAACCGCTCTTTGAGCGCGACAGCACCCAGATAGTTTATTCAATCCGGGAAATGAGCTCTTCCCAGGGCGGCTTTGTGGTTCCCGACCAGTGCGGGACCTATATCGATCTGCACCTGCCCCCCACAATGTCCCCGACATCGGTTCAGGATGCTATCCGTGCTTGTGTGGATAAGGCTACAACCCTTATCCCGGGCCTGAAAATCACCCTTGCCTTTGAGTTCTCGGCGCAGGGCTATGACCTGAAAGACTACGGCGGATTTTCAGAGGTATTCGATGATGTCTATGCGCAACTCAATCTGCCTCTGCGTTTCAGCCCCTTTCGCTCTCATTCCGACGGCAACCTCTTCTTCAGTGCCGGCTGCCAGCCGATGATCCTCGGACCGGGTTCCCTTGAAACCGCCCATACCGCTGACGAACAGACCTCCCTCGCGGAGGTTGAAGCTGCAGCGCGTATCTATACGGCCCTCTGTTTGAGCTGTAAGGAAAAATAATCTCTACTCGAATATTTTCCCAAAGCCTCTGGTTTGAAAAAAACGCAGCATCGGACTTGTAATGAAGTGTTCAATTCTCCTGGAGAATGCGAGATGACTGAAGTTGACTTGAAAAAGAGACCCTGGGAACGATTGCTGGAACTCGTCGTTGCCGGTGATAGCGAACTTCTGCTTGAGTTTCTTGACAGCATCAATCTGATGGAGGCGGCTCTGGCCATCTCGCGTCTGCGCATAGAAGATCAGGGCCGACTTTTCTCCATGCTGAAACCGATCGATGCGGCGGAGGTCATTGATGATATCTCCGACACTCAAGCCGCTGACCTGATCGAAGAGCTGTCTCCTGGGCAGGCGGCAGCCATTCTTGGCGAACTGGACAGTGACCTTGTCGCCGACCTGTTGGGTGAGCTTGATGATGAAGATGCTCAGGCGATCATTATTGAAATGGAGCCTGAGGAAGCGGAAGAGGCGCGGCAGTTCCTCGAGTATTCGCCTGACACGGCCGGCGGGCTGATGGTCTCGGAGTACCTTGATTATCAGCTTGATCAGTCAATCGCTGATCTGCCGTTATAGATGGGGCCGCCACGGTCTCGGTATTGCTGTAGCACCGCTCGGGCCTGAAGGGCGCAGACATCGCGATAAACCGCAATGCCCCGGCGCTGCAGAGTGGCCGGCCAATCGGCCGGTTTGTCTCCTTCGTCAAAGCCGATGGCGCGGGCATCTTCGTCCCGGGCACCGCAGACCAGACTGATGATGCCCGACCAGGGCAGGGCGCCCAGGCACATGGCGCAGGGTTCGGTGCTGGTGACCAGTTCGCAAGAGGGCAGGCCCGGCCCACCAAGGTCGTGACAGCCCGCTAATTGCTGGGCCAGCATCAAGGCCACCAGCTCGGCATGGGCCACCGAGCAGTGGCCATCGACCACCAGGTTAACCCCGGGCGCCAGCAGTTTTCCGCTGGCAAGGTCGAAGATCGCCGCTGCAAAAGGTCCACCGCTGCTGCGCTGAATGTTCAGCCGTGCCAGATCGATTACCAGCCCCATGCGTTCTTCGCGGCTGGCATAAACTCGCTCTGCCGGCGGCAAGAAAGCATCCAGCCAGTCGGGCAAATGCAGCACGATATTCGGGTAGGAAGGAGACATTTTTAGAACCCGTCGAAGAGAGGAGGTGGGCTAATCGGTTTGACAGGTTGATGTGGCGTTTCTCGGACTATAGTGGCGGCGCAGCCATTGACTGAGACCGTCCAGACCGGGGAAGAGCACCCGTTCGGTGATGTTGGCCTGATCGAGTTTGTCACGGATTTCCCATTTCAGTTCCGCCGGGATAATGATCTTACGCCAGATGGCGGGATGTTGTGCGAGGCATTGGCAAAGGGGTTTCTCCGGATCGGACATGACCGAGAAAAAGGCGAATTGATTGATAATGCGTTGTTCCATGGAAGGCGGCTCAAAAAAGATTACCGCATGGTCCCGCGACAAGGTGACCAACTCTTCCCGATTGCGGATGGTTTCCGCCAGCATTCCTACGGTAAAGACGTTGGCCCCTTCGGCATTAAGTCTTTCCTGCAGCAGTTTCGGTAACAGTTGGTGGGCTTTAACGTAGTTGACAGCCCAGATAGCACCGTCGAGATGGACCTTGCAGATATTGGCCGTGGCGAAATGCATGGCGATGAAGGGCGAATAGGTCCAGTCCAGTAGCCGGGTCGGCAGGCCGTAATGCTGAGCCCGTGCCATCCAGTCCCAGAAGGAATCGGATTCGACGGCGCTGATGTGCGCATATTTTTTAAAGTTGCGCATCAGGTGGTGCTCGAGTTGGGCGTAGTTGCCACCGAGGCGCATGAGGGTGGTCTGCAGAGTATAGCGGGTGTCGGCCAGACCGCGGAAGGCAAAGCGCGAACGAAAGCGGCCGAGATCCTGATTCCAAGATTCGGCGAACAGTTCCTGCTGCAGTTCATCCCAGCTATGGATGCGGATTTCGTTCATAGTTTCCGAATAACGGTTGCAGCGGTGGTGGAAAGGGGCTCAGACGACGCCCAGGATGACGCTCGATTCCTGGAACACCGCCCAGGCTTCATCCCCCTCAGTCAACACCAAGCTTTCATTGCTCTTGGTGATGGTGGCGCTGATGGTGCTGCCGCCGGGCAGTTCCAAGGAGACTTCGCTGTTGACCAGCCCTTCGATAACCCGGCAGATGCGGCCCTTGAGAATGTTGCAGGAACTGAGTTTGGCTCGGCCAAGCTCTTTGACGATAATGACCGCCGGGGCTTTAACCATAGCAAAGACCTCCCGGCCCGGTTCCAGGTTCAATGCTTCGACGCTTTCGTTGGTCACTTGGGCGGTGAGGCTGTCGTCGCCTTTGAGCTTGAGTTCCACCAGGGTGTTGATGGTGCCTTGGGAAAGTTTCACCACCGCTCCAGTCCACAGATTGCGCGCACTGACCTTCATGTTGACCTTTCTTAAAAATTTGTAGAATTTTTCCCCTTCATCGAGGTGCTCCCCAATAGCGGCGAGAAAACGTTGGTGTTCGGCTTGAATGGCTCGATAGCGCCGGACCACTTCCTGACCCGCCTTGGTCAGGCAGGTCCCACCGCCGCCCTTGCCGCCTGCCGAACGCGTGACCAGGGGTTTTTCGGCCAGGTTGTTAAGGGCATCGACCTGTTCCCAGGCTGTTTTATAGCTGATGCCCTGGGCTTTGCCGGCTTTGGTGATCGAACCGAGTTGGTCGATTTTCTCCAGCAGTTCAATGCGGTTGAGGCCAAGAAAATCCTCTCCGGCCATTTTAAAGTCGAGGGATCCGGAGACCCTGAGATCCGATGGATTATTATCTGCCACGCCACTCCTCCTTTTTTATATACTATACCCTTTTAAACTACTTATTTTGCATGGCAAAGGCAAATAAAAAGCTCACATTCAGCAGGTGCCGGTTTGATTGGAAAGGCTTTGACAAGAGACGGCGTTTTTTCTGAAAGGTGCCGATAGGCCCTCGATAAAAGACGCGATGTCGTTGTGGTCCAGGGGGTCCGCAAAATAGTAGCCTTGGCCGAGGTGACAGCCTTTCTGTAGCAAAAAGTCGATCTGACTGGCTGATTCGACTCCTTCGGCAATTAGTTGTAGCTCCATGTTGCGAGCCAAGTCGATGATGGTGGTCACGATCAATGCGTGATGGATGTCGTCGGGACTGCCCTGGACAAAGGCCGGGTCGATTTTTAATCGATTGATGGGAAGTTTCTGCAGATAAGCCAGAGAGAAGTAGCCCGAGCCAAAATCGTCGATGCTTAACTGTACTCCGAGCTGTTTAAGTTTTCGTAGAATTCTGTTGGTCGAGGCAGCGTTCTGCATCAGGGTGCTTTCGGTGATTTCCAACTCCAGGTACTGGGCGGGTAGGTGGCGAGGCCGAGACTGGCCGAGGAATGTACTTCCCGACCTTCTAGAAGATAAGGTTCGGCCAGATTCTGCAGCAGTTTCCGGGCGATGTGGGGCAGGTTCTGCGGATCGCGGAAGCTGGATAGAGCAATAATGAATTCGTCGCCGGCAAAACGGGACACTGTATCGTTGTTGCGCAGGCAGTCTCGCATACGCTGAGCCGCCTGCTGCAACAGAGTGTCGCCGGCCGCATGTCCCAGCGAGTCTTTGATGTATTTGAAACGGTCGAGGTCGAGAAAAAGGACTCCCAGTAGATGGTTAAAGCGTTTGGCTTCAGCCAGGGATTGTTCCAGGCGGTCATGAAGCAATGAGCGATTCGGCAGCCCTGTGAGTTGATCGTAAAAAGTCAGTTGCTTAAACTTTTCTTCCGAGTTACAGCGTTCATCAACGGTGGCTGGTTTATGGTGGGGATGTAACCATAGTCCGGCCAACAGGCCGGTTAGAAGGAATAGTAGATTGCAGGCGGGATGGGAAGCAGATAACAGCCAGAGCAGTCCGCTAATGAACACAGCGCCGAGGCTGGCACGCCAGATAATGGTGCTGCTGTGAAAGATGGCCGGTCTGGCGGCAAGTAAACGGGAGAGGTAGCGATTCATAGGTTGGGTCGCCGAATAAAAAGACAGTTGAATGGCTGCGGTGGCTGCAGGCAAACAAAAGAATCCCATCTTTGCGCGGTGGCCAAAGATGCGAAATGCTATTCTTCGGCGGCTCGGCCATCCACTGGGGACCCGAAGCGTTGTGTCTCTGAATCGCTTCAGGTTTGTTTTGGTCGCAAGATTATAATTATGGCAGCTTAAGGTTTTTGTGTGGAGAGGTCAAGAAAATAATGATTTCAGGTTCTTAGCTGAATATTTCTGGTTGTAAAAGAGCTGCCGGGCTGTTCCGGAGGGGTTTGCACAATGGCGATGAACGTGGCAGAATCCCGGTGCGGCAAGTGCGGTTTAAACTCGGTTTAATGGGGAGAAATGGGGATATGGTCTCAGAAGACGGGGTAGGGAAGGATTGGCAAGAGGTTCTGGCGGATGCCCGGCACATGGCGGAAATATTGGTTCAGGAAACCCGCGAGGGCCATGTGGCGACCGAAGCCCTTAGCCAGTGCGTGGAATGCTTTCGTCTGGCTGTTGATGCGGTTTCAGGTCTGACGCGGGAGCCGCAGGCTGCGGCCTTGCAGGGGGAGGTCGGTCCTATTTGCGACTTGTTGCGCGCCGTTCTGGTTCGGCATCAGCTACCGGAAACCGTTAACTTGGAACTCCGTTGGTTGCGGGCCGCCAATCGTTCCTTGACCTTGGAGAAGAATCGTTATCACAATATCTTCGCCGCGACTACCAACTTGGTTCTGGTGGCCGATCATGAGGGGCGCATTACCCGCACCAACCCCGAAGCCGAACGGTGCTTTCCACAGCGTAGCGCCATCGGTCAACTGTTCTGGCAGTTGCTTGATTTGCGGGGCGACTCCCTGGAACAGGTGTTGGCTAACTATCAACTGGGTGAAAGTCATGAAATCCCTTTATTTGACGGTAGTCGCTGTTATGCCTTGCGTATTCTGTCCTTCAGTCCGGCCCTTAGTGGGGTGCGGGGCTATATTCTGATTCTTAATGATATCACCCTGCTGGTGGACCAGGCTCAAGAACTGGAAACATTGGTTGCCGAGCGGACCCATGCCCTGACCAATTCGGAACAGATGCTGCGCCACATCTTCAACTCAGCCGGCAACGGTATCATGCTGGTGGATGAGTCCTTCACTATCGTTCAGGCCAACCAGCAGGCCGCCACCATTTACGGCTTTGCCGTCCAACAGTTGCTCGGCCTCGATGTTCGCAGTCTGACCGATCAGGCTGGGTGGACCGAGCTGGCCGCCTGTTTCTCCGACCTGGAGCGCCAGCCTGGAAAAATCGGCGAGATTGCCGGTCTGCGCTCGGATGGCAGTGTTTTGCCGACCAGTATTACGGTGACTCGGGTTATTATTGATGAGCGCTGTTTCTGGACCCTGATCGTGCGCAACATTTTCCGGCAGAAGGCTCTGGAAGAGCGTTTGATACAGGAAAAGACTCAGGTCGAGGAGATGAACGTGACTCTGCGCAACGTCATGAAAAGTATCGACGAAGAACGGCGGCACTTCGAGGGAAAAATCGCTCGAAAAATAGGCTCTGATCTGCTGCCGGCACTGGAGAAGGTTCGGCGGGAAAGAGACGCCGGGATCCGTTCCAGTTATCTGGACCTGGTGCGGGAGCAACTTGTGGGCTTGACCAAGGGTTTTGCAACGGAACTCGATGCCGGGCTGTTAAAGTTGAGCCGGACGGAGATTGCCGTATGCCGCTTTATTCAGGCCGGCGGCACTACCAAGGAAATCTGTGACGCCTTGAATCTGGCTTTTGAAACGGTGCAGACCCATCGCAAGAACATTCGTCGAAAGCTCGGCCTCCATGGAAAAAAGATTAATCTTCATGCCTTTCTCGCCGGCCGCTGCCAGTCGTTGACCGCAGCGCACGAATAGCTGTTCGTTTGATTTTTCGGGTAGGTCAAAATACCCGAAATAGCCCCGAAAGATGCCCTGTCCGGTTCAAGGGCAGGGTGTTATAGTTCCTTGTCAGTGACGGAAAGGCGGTTATTCGCAACGTCTTTCTATAGTATCGGGTCTCCGAGCCTTCAGCCTACAGGGATGGTCCTTATGGCGACAGGCCCACAGGTTTCGCTGGAAACGGCGATGCCTCCCGCGCTTGGAAAGGAGATCGTGCCCGAAATCTTTTCAGTCACGAAAGCCAGAGAGGACGAGGCATTATGAAAAAGATTTTTCGCGTCAACATGACGGATCTGTCTGCTACCATTGAGGATATACCTGAAGCTTGGGCCGGTCTTGGCGGCCGGGCTCTGACCTCGACTATCGTCGCAACCGAGGTTCCGGCCACCTGCCATGCTCTTGGACCCAACAATAAGCTGGTCTTCGCTCCCGGTCTGCTGTCCGGCACTCCGGCGGCCAACTCCGGCCGCATGTCCGCCGGTGCTAAAAGTCCTTTGACCGGCGGCATCAAGGAAAGTAACTCCGGCGGCACCTCGGCCCAGCAGTTTGCCAAGATGGGCATCAAAGCGATGATCATCGAGGGTATGCCCAAAGACGATAAGTGGTACCGGTTGCACGTGACCGTGGACGGCGTGACCTTTGAGGACGCCACGGAGTTGGCCGGCAAACAGAATTTCGCCATTATTGATGCCATGAACGCTCAGTTCGGTAAAAAAATCGGGATCATGAGCATCGGCGTGCCAGGCGAGGAGCGCATGGCTTCGGCCAATATTTCGGTTAAGGATCCTGACCAGAAAATTCGCAGCCACGGTCGCGGCGGACTCGGCGCGGTGATGGGCTCGAAAAAGGTCAAATGCATTACCATCGATAGTGCCGGCGCCGGCAATGTGGAGATCGTCGACAAGGAAAAGTTTCGCGCCGCAGCCAAGGTTTTTGCCAAGGCGATGCTCGACCATCCGGTCACCGGTGAGGGCCTACCCACCTACGGCACCAACATCCTGATCAATATCCTCAATGAGGCCGGCGGTTTGCCGACTAAGAATTTTCGTTATGGTCAGTGTGATCATCACGATAAAATCAGCGGTGAAACGATGCATGAAACCATCGTGGCTCGCGATGGTAAGCCCAAGCATGGTTGTCATTCCGGCTGCATCATTCAGTGCTCGCAGGTATACAACGATGAAAACAACGAATATCTCACCTCTGGTTTCGAATATGAAACGGTCTGGGGGCTAGGTGCCAACGGTCTGGTCGAGAGCCTGGATGACATTGCCCGTTGCGACAGCATCATGGACGATATCGGCATCGACTCCATCGAAGGTGTGGTGCTGCTCTCTACCGCCATGGAAGCCGGGATCATCCCCTGGGGGGACGGTAAGGAATGTATCCGGGTATTGCGGGAGGAGATCGGCAAGGCTACTCCCCTCGGCCGCATCCTCGGTAACGGCACCGGTTTTGTTGGTAAGGCCTACGGCCTGACCCGGGTGGCGGTGGTTAAGAATCAGGGTATTCCCGCCTACGATCCCCGTTCGGTCAAGGGGATCGGCATCACCTATGCCACCTCGACCATGGGGGCGGACCATACCTCGGGGTACACCATTGCCACCAATATTCTTAAGGTTGGCGGGTTTGTCGATCCCTTGAAGAAGGAAGGACAGGTCGAACTGTCCCGTAATTTACAGATCGCCACCGCAGCGGTCGACAGCACCGGTATGTGCATCTTTGTGGCCTTCCCGGTACTCGATATCCCCGAGGCCTTTACCGCCATAGTCGATATGCTCAACGCCGCATACGGTATTGAGCTGAATGGAGACAGTGTGACCGACCTTGGTAAGGCGGTGCTCAAGATCGAGCATCAGTTTAATCTCGATGCCGGTCTGAATCAGGCTTCTGATCGCCTGCCGGAATTCTTCGAACTGGAGAGCGTTCCGCCCCACAATGCGATCTGGGATTTCACGCCGGAAGAGATCGACGAATTCTGGAACTTCTGATTTAGGGTATTTATCCTGTGTCAAGGTGCGGGTGCCCGCCGGGAGGGCGCCTTCATCTTGATTTTCCTCAAGCCAGGCTTGCCTGGGTGTG
>CAZKQY010000613.1:0-5777 GCA_964555005.1 uncultured Syntrophotalea sp.
CCGTCTTCGATAAGCAAATCCAATTGGTCATCGATGCCGTTGGCGGGGTCGAGCAGGCGTCCGCCCTTTATGAGTAATTTCATGGTTTACCCCAGTTGGTGATGGTTTGATAAAAGATCAGACACTCTGTACGGTCAGTTGTTCTCCGCCGGAAACCAGATAAAGCAGAGCCATGCGAACCGCCACCCCGTTTTCGACCTGAGCAAGAATGACGTCTTGAGGCCCGTCCGCAATGGCTGAGGAAATTTCAACACCGCGGTTCATCGGCCCCGGATGCATGACAATGGCGTCGGTCTTTGCCCGCTTAAGATTGTCGGGATTAAGACCGTAAAAGCGGCTGTACTCCCGTGTCGAGGGTATCAGGGTCTTGCCCTGCCGCTCCTGCTGAATGCGCAGCATCATCACCACATCGGCCCCTTCGAGGGCAGCGTGTATGTCGGTAAAAACCTCGACTCCGAGTCGTTCGACCGCCGAAGGCATCAAGGTGCGAGGGCCCGCCAGACGAACGGTAGCCCCCATTTTATTTAAAGCATAGATGTTGGAGCGCGCTACGCGGCTGTGCGCTATATCACCCACGATCGCTACAGTCAACCCGCCGATAGCACCCTTCTTTTCTCGTATGGTCATCAGGTCAAGCAACGCCTGGCTGGGGTGTTCATGGGCGCCGTCCCCGGCGTTGATTACCGAAAAATCACAACGCTCAGCCAAGTAGTGAGGGGCACCCGAATGGCCATGACGCATTACAATGATATCAGGATGCATGGCTTCAAGGTTTTTGGCGGTATCCTCAAGGGTCTCGCCTTTTACAACGGCCGAGGTCGAAGCACTGATATTGACTGTGTCAGCGGATAGGCGCTTTCCGGCAATCTCAAAGGAGGTTCGGGTTCGGGTGCTGGCTTCAAAAAAGATATTGATAATCGTTTTGCCACGTAAGGTCGGTACCTTTTTTATGTCGCGGGTACTGATTTCCTTAAAGCTCTCGGCCGTGTCGAGAATCAAGGTGATGTCATCGGCGGAAAGTTGTTCGATCCCGAGAATGTGTTTGTGTCCAAAGGACATAAGGACCTCCTGTTACGGGCAAGTTACAGCACTTTTAACGTATGCACTGAGATAAATTAAGGTAGCCATACGAAAGGGTCTCGACAGAAATAAACAGCTAATCGATCACGGCATTTCAGGGCTTGGCCACTCTTACTTCGATCGGTACCTGGTCTGCGTTGAACTGGACTATGATTTTTTCTGTCACCGAGGTCGGTACATTGCGACCGATATAGTCAGGTCTGATCGGCAGTTCGCGATGGCCGCGGTCGATAAGGATCGCCAGCTGTATGGAACGAGGGCGGCCGATATCCATCAGGGCATCCATCGCAGCACGAATGGTGCGGCCGGTGAAAAGCACATCATCAATCAACACGATACGTTTGTTTTCCAGGGGAAAAAGCAACTCCGTCTTTCCCACCGGCAACGAACCGCGAGAAGCGAGATCGTCTCGATACATGGTGATATCCACCGTGCCAAGCGGTAATTTCACACCCTCAATAGCCTGGATGTGCTGTTGCAGGTAGCGAGCAAGATGGTCACCGCCACGCACCACACCAATCAGGGCAACATCTTTGGTCCCTTTATTGCGTTCCAGAATTTCATGGGCAATGCGGGTCAGGGCCCGGTTGATTGCCGGTTGATCCAATATGACGGTTTCCCGTGCGGACATGCGGCGATACTCCTTTAAGGTTGAGATTGGACACAAAAAAAGTACCTTTTCGCTCTAAAGCGAAAAGGTACTTGGATAAATCACTTGTCGTATATTGTACCAATGCCTTGTCACCTTTGCTAACCTCTCGGATCAACTTAAAAGGTATATAATTACGTTGAAATCGAAGAAAACATAACAGATTCCTCCGCAGGGGTCAACGGCTAAACCTGGTATTTTTTTGGCGCTACCGTACAGGGCACTAGTTGGGGTCTGTTCACGAAACGGAAAAAATCGTACGCTAAGCTTCTCTACCTGGCAGCTGCGATAAGTTTCAACTTTTGACACTTTTCTAAATACAGGCTTGACGCTCCAGAATCCAGGCAAGAATTAGGTAAATTTAAAAAAATATCCGCCATGAGAAGAAAACCAGAATTTCTAATCTTTTCTTAACAAGGCCCGCATTTAATCGCCTGTAAAGATATTCATTGGTTTTGTTGAATATTGACTTGTTTCAGGTTACTTTGCTGACGGCTGTTACAGTCCGGACCAGGAAGCCCGGATGGAGCACATGTGTAGGATGGCATGACTCTTTCCGGGTTTTTTTGCGTCTGATGCCGTGATGGTTTGCCCTAAGAAGAGGCCCTTCGGTCAGATAACACGCGCAAAACTGAAATTGAACTGTTTACATTCCTATTTACGGGGGAAAAATGGAATTAACCAAGAGGGTTTTTGCGGCCACTGTATTGGCGACCGTGTTATTCCTGTGTCCGGCAGCGTTTGCCGACCAAGTGGCATATAAGTATGACGAATTGGGACGCCTGACCGAAATGACCCAGACGGACGGGTACACTCTCACTCAACTCAGCTACAATTACGACCATGTCGGCAATTTAACCACCAATAGCACGGTGAAGGGAATTCACGACACCGATGGGGACGATCTCCCCGACGGCTGGGAGGAAGAATACGGTCTGAATCCCAATGATCCCAATGATTCTGGACTGGATTCAGACAATGACGGCCTGACCAACTTGCAGGAATATCAAGCCGGCACCAACCCGACCCTGGTGGATTCGGACGGTGACGGCTTCTCCGATGATGTGGAAATCGCTTCGGGAACCGATCCTCTGGATCCTTCATCCTTTCCGGATAACGTCCCCGAACCGGTCCCTGCAGCAAGTTCAACCGTTTTGCTGGTAACTGCGCTGCTGCTGGCGTTGTTTGTCTTCAGAAGCTCTCGCCGGAAAGCCGACCGTTATGTCATCTCCATTCTGTTTTGTTGCGCGTTGTCCCTTGCAGCAGGCAAGGGTTTCGCGGCCCCTGCCGGACCGGGTTGGATCAATGTCCAAGGAACCTAGGTAACCCCTGAAGAGGCCGCTGCCTTTTACCAATCCGAATCGACACTTCAGCTTCAATCCATAACGCCGGCAACAATATTACCCGCTACTACATTTACGGCGCCGGCTTGCTCGCCATGGTCACCGATGGCGGTAGCCACTATTGCTACCACTTCGATGGCACGGGTCACACGGTGGCCCTCACCAATGCCAGCAAAACCCTCGTCAACAAGTACGCCTACTCGCCGTTCGGCACGGTCAACAAAGTAGAGGCCATCGCCCAACCGTTCCAGTATGTCGGGCAATATGGCGTCATAGCGGCACCGAATGGGCTGTACTACATGCGGGCACGGTATTATGATCCGAGTGTCGGCAGGTTTCTTTCCGAGGATCCGCTGGGTTTTGAGGGCGGGGATGTGAATTTGATGGTGTATGTGGGGGATAACCCTGTGATGGGGGTTGACCCGCTGGGGCTATATACTGAAGTTATAGTTTGGCAGCCAGTTGGGCATGGCAAATCAGCATTGGGGCATGTATCTGTGAATTTGAATGGGACATCTTATTCATTCAGCCCTAACGGAATGGATATAAGACCCGCAGACGATTACGCGAAAATGAATAATTTTAGAGAAGGAGTTGGATCTGTTTTGAATCTATCACCGCAACAGGAAGCAATACTACAAAATAGACTTAATAGTCCCGGTGAATATGGGCGTATAACCAATAATTGCGTCAATCCTGTCCAAAAGGGATTGAAGGAATTCGGAGTGAATATCGGAACAAATCTGTTCCCTGTTTCCTTGGGAAATAATCTTATTGATTCTGGCAATATAAAGAGCTTTAAATTTTATTAAACTCCTAAAAAACAAAGGTCATGTTCTATGAATAGTCGCTATAGACGAAAATTTTTTGGAACAATATTGAATTCCATAAACTTATTGGCACTTCTTATGCTATTAATAACGGCGGGTTGTGGTGAAAATAATATTGTGATAATCGAAGGACCAACAAAATTATTAAATAATCCACACCCTCTCAATTATCCTAGTACAAATCCACAAGAAAATGAAATTATAGCTATTTTAAAAAATGGCGACACTGGGGAGGTCTTAAATATTACGTACGGCAAAGACTTTAAGGTATACAAAGTAAAAATAAAGGAAGGAATGGTCGGATATTTAATAAGTGAAGATAATTTTAAAGTAATCAAGAAAAATTAGAGGAAAGTATTAATGAGGGGAAGAGCGAGCGGGAGGCTGTTAGTTGGTCAAATCAAAACAATTCCCGCCTTGTAAACGGCAGTGGGGTCTTAAATTACCACAATGTGCTAGCGAAAGACCTGCCCCCCCCATTTTGGCGGACACAGCTTAAGCTTCGGGTACACGAACGACCTGTTGACCAGTGTCAGCGATTCGGTGGGTCGCAGCGTCAGTTACGACTACACCGACGAGGACTTGACCAGTTACACCGATCCGGAAAACAAGATCTGGTCTTATGGGTACGATACCGAACACCGGGTGAAAACCCTGAAGAACCCACTAGATATCACCACGGTCAGCAACGTCTATGACGCCTTCGGCCGGGTGGAAAGCCAGACCGTCCCCCGGCAGACCGGTACCACCACCTACAATCTCTACTTCTCCGGCTATCGGAATATCGAGGAGAATGGAGAAGGAGAGCAGACCATCTACTACTTTGACGAGCAGAAACACCTGCTGGGGGTGGAAAATGCTTTAGGTCAGAGGAATTTCAAAGAATACGACGGCCAAGGGCATGTGGTCGCCGTAACCGACCCGAGTGGCCACGTCATCAAGTACACTTTTGACGGTCATCACAATCTGACCAAAGTTACCGACCCTTTTGAAAAGCAAACGGTCAACACCTATGACGGTCAATTCCGGCTGACGGACGTCACCGATCCCTTGGCGCATCTCACCCAATACGACTACGACAGCGAGCACCACCAGTACAGAACCACCGTCTATCCGGAAAACGGGGTGTCCGTCAGCACTTCTAAGTCCTTCTACCCCAACGGCCTGGTTCAGACCATAACCGACGGGCGACAAGTCCTCACCACCCTTACTTACGACACCTACGGCAACCCGGCCACCAACAAGACCGCCAACTTGCCGGCCATCGTCACCAACTACGATGCCATTGGCCGGATGGGGTCTCTCACCGATCGGGAGGGTGCCCAGACGGTCTTTGCCTACGACAAACGGAGCCTGCTCAAGAGCAAGACCGATCCGTTGGAAAAAGCCGCCAATCTCACCTATTACGACGATGGCCTGCTGCACACAGTCACCGACCGCAACAACCGAGCAACCACCTACGCTTACACCCCCACCGGCAAGCCGGACTCGGTGAGCTATCAGGACGGCAGCAGCGTTTCCTTCGTTTACGATCAGAACGACAACCTCAAAGAGATGCGGGACAGCCTGGGCACCAGCGTTTATGCCTATGACGCCGCCCATCGCCTGAAATCCAACACCGATCCGCACAACTTCCCCATCGCCTACGACTACGACGAAAACGGCAACATCAAGAAAATCACCTACCCCGGCAACAAGACGGTCAGCTATACCTATGATGCCCTGAACCGTCTCAAGACCGTCACCATCGACTGGCTCGGCAAGACCGCCACCTACAATTACGACGACGCCGGCCGGATGACCGGCCTCACCCAGTTCAACGGCACTTATACCCAATTCAACTTCGACGATGCCAACCGCCTCACCGAAATAGAT
>CAZKQY010000614.1:0-4160 GCA_964555005.1 uncultured Syntrophotalea sp.
ATTTCCGATGAATGAATGCCGATAACCTCGCCAGGGCGTTGCGCAGTTACAAGGATAAGCTTCAGAGCACGCTTGGTCTTGTCGGACATTCCTGCTTTCAAAGAGCAAGAGCCTGAGCTGGATTGGATCAGGCTGGCTGGCGATTGATGCCCTGTGATCGGTTACCCAGCGTGAGTCCGTTTACCATGTCTGATCTGGACCGCATCACCGGAATCAAGCATCTTCGAGTCAGAGGCATGCGTCAAGTGAGACTTGCGGCGACCCTGAAAGCCGCCGGATTGAACATCCATCGGGCAACTGCGTTCAGAAACCGAAAAAAACAACCGACAAAGGGTAAACAGGCTTCTCAATCAGGCCCGAACCCCCCGTCATATTTCAGCGGTCAAAGAGCATCTACAGGTTGTGCTCGGGCACCTGAACACATTTGTCGGCAAATTTCGCTTCGGCAACCACTTCCCGGGTGAAATTGTGGGCATGGCGGTTTAAACGAATTTGCGAGTGCATCATCAGTACTAATCAGGTAGGATTTTGAGAGAGAGGGGGGCCAATCGCCATGGGCGAACTGAGGCCGTTGCACTTTGGAGGGTGGGATGAGTCCTTAGCGTAGGTTTTCGTTCCAATGATTGTCACGCCCCTATGCCATACAGACGCTGGATAGCCGTAGACTGTTAATCGGCATTCAAATTTTCCCCATTTTGAGCTGCGATCGGCGTCGAACATTGCCCCCCGCTCCATTTCTGACTTTCGTCGGATTGGAAGAGAGTTTTGCACATGGGTTCCGGATGCCGCTGTTGGGTCAAGCGTGAAAGCCGAGCAACATGATTTTTACGTTTGACGTTCCAATTGATCAGTCGGTCCACTTTGCCTTGATGGCAAGTATATCGTCAATTCTGGCAAAGAAGAGTTCAACAAGACGTGGGTCGAGAGAGCCTCCAGCCTGCTCGCGGATGATTCGCTGACATTCTGGTTCGCTAAAAGCATCCTTATAGACACGATCACTGGCAAGCGCGTCGTAGATGTCGGCAAGGCTGACGATACGTGCTTCGATGGGGATTTCCTCGCCTTGCAGGCCCTCCGGATAGCCCTTGCCGTCCCAGCGTTCATGGTGGTAGGCGGCGATAATCCGCGCCATGATGAGCAGTTCAGACTCCCGGTCAGATGCAATCCTCATTTCTTCTGAGGCCTCTCGAGGGTACAGTTCGATTTCATTATCCGGAATGGTCTCCAGAATCTTGACGCCAATCTCACAGTGGCGCTGCATCTGCCGCCACTCATCGTCATCAAGTTTGCCGGGTTTAAGCAAAATATGATCTGGAATGCCGATCTTTCCGAGGTCGTGCATTAGACTGCTCAATTGAATTAATTCGACGGTCTGATCAGGCAGCCCGTAGGCCTGAGCCAGAAGCTTTGAGTATTTACTGACGCGGATAACGTGTTTACCCGTATTGTTATCGCGAAATTCCGCAGCCCGCCCAAGGCCGCGTATCACCTGCAGGCGGGTTTGTTCGAGTTGGGAATTTGCTCCTTCGAGCTGGCGGGTACGCAGAGAGACCATCTCTTTGAGGCTATTGTTATATTCGCGGTTTTCGCGGATCAAACGCGCCCTTTCATGTTCTTTTTCGACAACAAGGCGTAAGAGGTTCAGGTCTTTGACAGGTTTGAGCAGATAGTTCCAGGCTCCACGGTGCACTGCCTCGACAACATCGTTGATGACGTGTAACCGATCACAGGGCATCAATCGCCAGCCAGCCTGATCCAATCCAGCTCAGGCTCTTGCTCTTTGAAATAACAGGTCATGGCATCAACCAAGGTGGCGAAGGTTGATGTGCCGTGGAGCCGGCAGGTCTGGCGGAGGGAGAGGATTCGCTCGACCCAGCGACATCCTTTGTCCGTTCGGGTTCCCTGGCTGCGTTTGCGCCACAGGACACCAAACCGGATCATCCTCTCGGCAAAGTTGTTCGTGGGCTCCACTGCTTCTTTTTCGATGCAAAGGAAGAGCGATTCCATTTCGTCGTCCAAGCGCCGGGCAAACGTCCCCGCTTCACTCGAACTGTCCTGATACAGTGCGATCAGACGGCACAGCCGGGCATAGAAGGCTCGCCACTGACCGACCGTCGGCGGGGCGTGCGCCATCTTGCACAGAAGCTGCAATTCCTTTGCGGCCCATCGGCCGAATCGCGACAGTTCCGGGTCCGCTCTTTGTGCAAGCCCTTCGGCCCGTCGGATCAGGTGGGCCAAGCAGGTTTGCCGCTGATTGACCCAATTTCGGTAGACGACGTAATTGTCGCTGACCAGAATGCCCGACCAGGCGCCGATCAACTCGTTGAAGGCCGCCTTGGAACGGTTCGTGTGAATCATGAAGTAGGCGACGGCCTTATTGGTCATGACCCACAGCCAGTTCAGCTTGCCGTCCTGATACCAGGGAGTTTCATCGAGATGGTTGATCGGAGATGACCGGGCCTTGGCCTTGATGGCTTCATAGTGGGGCTCAATCGCCCGGCACGCCCGGTCGATCACCTTCTGAATGCCACCGAGACTGATGGGCAACTCCAGCACCGACGCACAGAAGGTGCGCACCATGTCCCGGCTGTTGCCGGCTATGCCGGCCAACTCGACGATCAGGGCGGAGCAGCGGGGGCCGAAACCGGTCTGAAACTCGATGGGAACAGATCCTTTGCCGATTTTGCCGCACCGGCTGCAGCGCCCTTTGAGAAGGACGAAATGGGTCACCTCCAGCGCGATCTTCGGCAACTCGATATGCTGGTGCGTGTAGAAGGGTTGCAATGGGCCATGGTCGTCGCAGCCACACGAGCACCGCGGCGGCGTTATGTGCTCTGTGGTGGTCGGCGGCAGCATCTGCTGACGATGCCCCGGACGTTTCTTTCTGGCCTCGGTCTTTGGCTTGGCCGGCGCCGCCTTTGAATAGGGACTGTCCGAGGACGGGGGGCGGTTGGAATTGCTGGAGTTGGCGTTCAGCTTGGCTTCGAGGACCTCGTTCCGCTTCTTGAGGCAGGCGTTCTCTTCCACCAGCAACAGAACGATATCGATGAGGCGCTCCTTGTCCAGCGCCTGCAAGGTCTCACGGGAGAGGCCGGAGAGTTCAGTCATGGAGACGCCTCCGGTAAGCCTTGGTCAGCGGATAAAGGTAGACGGCCTTGACGGGTTGGGCGGATTCGTTATGCCGGTCATACTTGCCGCGGCCCTTGGTCTCTCCGATCCGGACCCAGTTGGCGGCCTTGTAGCAGGTCCCCTGGAACCGTTCGGCATCGACAAAGGTTTCGGCCAGGACGATCGGGTGGGCATAGAAGCGCTGCCAGTCGGCAGCCAGCACCTTGAGGTTGGCGGCCAGAACCTTGGAGGCCAAGTGCTTCACCCGCACCCAGGGCAGAATCAGGAAACGGACGTTGTTGACCACCTGGTGCAGGTTGGCCTGGCGGGTGCGGACATCCCAGCCGATCAACGCATCCCGGCAGCCCACCTTCCAGGCGGCGGAGCCCCAACCGAGGGCGGCCACCAGTCGGCCGTCGAGGTAGGCCGGGTGAGGTAGGCGCCCACGATCCAGGGCCGGCCCAGGTAGTGATGGGTGTCGACAAGAGAATCCCAGAGCGCTTCATCGGGCGTGCGTCGCACCATCTCGATTGTCAAAGAACCAAATGACCTAAGCGACCCCTCCAGAGCCGAGGTGTCCACGGCAAAGTCCCGGCGGTCGGTCCTGCGGGGAGCACGGAAGCTTTCTTTCTGCCGGGGAGGCAGCTCAATGGCCCCCTTTTCCTCAAGTCGGAGCAGGAGCACCCGGCAGGCACGGTCCTTCAACTGGCCGTTGGGCTGGCGCCAGTCCCACCGCTTGCACAGCAGCTTCGAAATAGCGGTGCGCCCGCTGGACCAATGCTCAGAGATGACGGTCCGGATCTCATGCAGTTCATCCGGCCCGATATGCCGCCCGCGAAGGCGGTAAGATGTTTCGGCCAAGGTTGCTCCTCCTGACGTCTCTTCGTGAGGAGCACCATAGCAAAAAACGGTTTACGTCGCCAGCAGAAAATTTAGACCCTGTGATCGGTTACCTTCGAGGCGCTGGTGATGGCCCTGGTCCGAGAGATGCCGGTCAAGGTGGCAGCGGCTTTGCTGGGTGAACACGACACCCGCATCTGGCGGGTTCTCGA